>NZ_NSFZ01000017.1:0-101427 GCF_002294915.1 Mesorhizobium sp. WSM3879
CCCAGCATGAATGGTGAATCATAAACCCGCTGATTTGGGAATCCTCAACGACTCCCAACAATTTCATCCCGCTCTAGAAATGCAGGTCCAGTGCAGGCGGATGGCTTGGCCTGGATCGTCCTGCGGCGCTGCTGCGGAGCCGGCGGGACGGCTTGCTTGCTCCTGGTTGCACTGCCCAGTGAGCTTGCGGCGGCCGTGAAAGCATGATCTTCGCTCGAACAAGAGGCCAATCCCGATTCTGTCGGGACGGAACAGGTGCAGCCGGATGGCACTGAACATCGCGCAGAAGTTACGACTGACTTCGGTCGTGCTGGGAACCGCCAGCCGCAAGGATCTGGCGGCGGCGTTCCGAGCGGTCAATCCGAAGACGGCTTTCGATATCGGCCGCGCCGACAAATGGCTGCAAGGCCGCGCCCAGCCTCGCGAGCACAGCGTCTACGAAGACTGGGCGAAAGTGCTGCGCCTCGAGCGACCCGGCGCCTGGATCGCCGAGAGCGGTCTGCCGAGCTTCACGGCCGCGATCGCGGCCCGGCACGGCATCGACGCGACGGAGCTCGAACGCCGCGCCCACGCGCAGGCCGAGGCCTCGCCCGGACATGACGACAAGGGCACCGGGCTGGCGCTTGCCGGGACCTTTGCCTGCTATTCGCGCGCCTGGTCGCCTTACTATCGCGGCCAGCTCATCAGGGGCCGCCTGTCGATCGAGGCGGGGCCCGGCGCGCATGCGTTCACCGCCACATATCGCGAGACATTGCCGACCGGGCAGTTGCAGCTCGGCGGGCCGGTCACGCCGGCAAAGCGCAGCCTCTACCTACATCTGAAGGAGGTGGGCGGCGAAGCGCAGTTCTTCCTTTGCCTGTTCCCGCAGACGCAGCCGGTGAGCGTGCTCGGCGGCTATATGGTCGGCACCGCCATCATCGGCCCGGAGGCGCAGCCCTCGCTGACAAGAATCCTGCTGGTGCGCCTGCGCGATGCGCCAGCCGCCGAGCAATGGGGCGGGTACCTGCCGCCGGGCACCTCGATCGCCGCCGATCTCGCGAGCCTCGGCATCGTCATGGAGCACCCGGAAGCGGTCGACCGGCAGCTCGGCCAGTTCCTCAGTGCCGACAGCGACGGCGGCGTCAACCAAATCCCGCCGTCCGAGTACCGCGCCATCCTCGACGTGTTCGACCGCCATTGGCTGCAGCACGCGGGCTAGGAACGAACCTCAGCAGGCTCGATGTTGCCGGCTCACCACAGCCTGCCCGCATTCGGTTGCAGCCGGCTCGCTTTGCACGCATCTCACGAAAACGTTTTTTGACAAAACGGCACTTCCCTTGCGTCTTGAGGCGGCAAATTGGGCAAGGGGCATATCCATGAAGAAGATCTATGAGAAACCGGTGCTGGTGAAGCGCCAGAAGCTGTCGAGCGTCGTTGCCGGGTCGTCGGCCCCGCTCCCGCCGCGCTGACCTAAGCAACAGCCAGCAGGGCAAGCATTCCCGGGCTAAGCTTGACAGGGCGGCCGCATCGCGTTCACCTGCGCAGGTCGTTGACCCGCCCAGGAATGGACGATGAAGAAGACTTACGAAAAGCCGCGGCTGCAAAAGCGCGGCAGGCTGTCGGCCGCGACCGCCGCCGCGCCGTCGTCCGGCTTTACCTTCTGAGGCGAGCCAGGCCGCCCTGCGGCACTCCTTTGCGGCGGTCCGAGATCGGTCGAAACTATTGGCTTTGCCACGGCGCGCCAATCGGCGTACCCTGCCGTATCGCTGGTAACCACCCACCGGACACCATTGGCGACTGAGAGACGTTGATCCGCGCTCCCATCTGAACAGGGAGAGCGGCATGCTCGAGAACAAGAATCCCCACTTGCCCGCGCGGGCACGCGGCCGCAGATTTCCAGGACCAACTGATAGAGGAGAGCAGAAGGGCGCTGATCCGCTCTTACGACCTGTTGCGTCGTACGGAGCGCCTGGTGAACGCTTCCGGCCGCAAGCTTGATGGTCGCTCCCCGGCGGCGCTCGCCCACGCGAAGCGTCTTCAGGTGGGAATTGCGATCAAGAAGACGTACAGCAAGCCGACGCTTGAAAAGCTGGCAACGGTTCGTCAGTAGCGGTCTGGGCACCCTTTCTGAGCCTCGTACGCGAAACCTCGCGCCGCTGCCGGCCAGGAGCGGGCGGTACACTACGCAAGTGCCCGCCCGTCCGGCGCCGCCGCCAAGCTGCTGAAACCCCGTCCGTCCCCAACAGCAACGGTCATGGCGTAACCAGTCACTGCGGATTGCCATTGGCCCGGCTGGCTGTCAACGTCGGCGGCGGCGCCTCCGGAACAGCGTTTTTTTCCGTTGTGCAATGCCGAAATCGGGCTGCCGCATTTCCGCGGTTGCCGCGCCGGCAGGCTCCGAAATGGCGGATTTCCGGGCTTTTCGGCCGTTGCGGCAAGCGACACGAATGTTGCCGCCTACACGTTTGAATAGGCTGGTTTTTCACTGGTTGAGGCGTTTTGAGGTCCGGTTCTCAACCTGACTTTTTTTGGGCGCATTTCGGCAACGCAGCATTGGCGGGCAAACGGCAGTGAATTACCCGTCGCGCTAGCGGTTTCGTCGCCCCTCAAAGACTGCGGAGAGGAACGCTGCCGCTCTGTGAACCGCTTCATGATGCGCACATGCAGGGATGCTAAAATTCGCCATCCGATGAGGGTGGGCGATCGGTTGCTCGAAGTGTCCCGGCGCAGGTCCTGGCCGGCAGATCGGGCAGAGGTGCTCGCGCAGCGACGGAGCGGGGGTTCTTGTTGGGCGTCCCTCCGCTCCGTCCCGGCGTGTCGGTCTGTCGGCGCGGCGTTCCTTCGCGCCTCGCCTGCCTGCGTGCCGGTCGCCGCGAAAGGAGATCGGCTGTCTCACCGCCCGCCGCACACCTCCCTCACAAGGCCCCGCAGCCACCGATGCGCGGGGTCGGCGTCGAGGCGCGGGTGCCATAGCAGCGAGATTGTGAGCCCGGCGAGCTTCACCGGCAATGCGAAGGTGAGCAGGCCTTCGCGCAGCTTGCCGGTATAGCGCTCGGGCACCGTGGCGATGAGATCGGAGCCGCGCGCCAGCGCCAGCGCTTCCGCGAAGCCGCCGACCACGGTGGCGATTGTCCGCGTCAGCCCGGCGAGTTCCAGCGCGTCGTCGATAGGCCCGCGATCCAGCCCGCGGCGCGAGATCAATATATGCCGGCCGGCGGCGAAGCGGGCGGCGGTGATCTTGCCGTCGCACAGCGGATGGCCGCTGCGCACCACGCCGACGAAACGGTCGCGGAACAGCGCCTGCGCCCGCACCTCCGGGCCGGTCGAGCCGCCGATAACGCCGGTCTCGAGATCGACACTGCCTTCGCGCATCGGCGCGCTGTCCTTGTCGGGCTTCGGCACGAAGCGCAGCTGCACGCCCGGCGCTTCCTCCGCGACGCGCGCGAGAAGGGAAGGGCCGAAATTTTCCACAAAACCATCGCTGTTGCGCAGCGTGAAACTGCGCGTAAGCCGCTTCAGATCAAGGCGTTCGGCGGGGCGCAGCACAGCCTCCGCCTCCTTCACCAGCCGGCCGACATCCGTCCCGAGCTCGATGGCGCGCGGCGTCGGCACCAGGCCGCGCCCGGCGCGGACCAGAAGCGGATCGCCGGTCACCTCGCGCAGTCTTGCGAGCGCGCGGCTCATTGCCGACGGGCTGAGCTTCAGCCGCCGCGCGGCTTTCGCGACACTGCCTTCGGCGATGAGCACGTCCAGCGTGACGAGCAGGTTGAGATCGGGTCGGGACATGGCGCGATCTTAGCACGTCCTCGATGCAGTGATATGGCGTTTCATGCACTATTCGAGTGCAAATGCTGCGCGTTCCGCCGCATCGGCCAGGCACCTATTCTCCCGGCAAGTTCCACCCGAGCCGGAGAAGAACCATGGCCGATATCGCAGATCCACGCACCGCTCCCGCAAGCCACTCGGCAAGCGGCGCGCTGGCCAGCCTGTCGCTGGCGATGCTTTTGTCCTCGCTCAGCACCAGCATCGCCAATGTCGCGCTGCCGACGCTGAGCACCGCCTTCGCTGCATCCTTCCAGGCGGTGCAATGGGTGGTGCTAGGCTATCTGCTTGCCATCACTGCGCTCATCGTCAGCGTCGGACGGCTTGGCGATCTGGTCGGCCGCCGGCTGCTGCTGGTCGCCGGTCTTGGCCTGTTCAGCGCCGCGTCGCTGGCGGCCGCGCTTGCGCCGTCGCTGCCGCTGCTGGTCGCCGCCCGCGCCGCTCAAGGCCTCGGGGCCGCGGTGATGATGGCGCTGACCATTGCCTTGGTTGGCACGACGATGCCGAAAGAGCGCACCGGCAGCGGCATGGGCCTGCTCGGCACCATGTCGGCGATCGGCACGGCGCTCGGGCCGTCGCTTGGCGGCGTGCTGATCGCTTCCCTCGGTTGGCGCGCGATCTTCCTCGTCACTGCAGGGCTGGGCGTCGTGGCGATGATCCTCGCCCGGCGCTTCCTGCCGGGCGATCAAACCGCGACGATCCTCCGCAGTGAGGCGCAGGGCGTTGGCCCGCGCTTCGATATTCTGGGCACGCTGCTGCTTGCCTTGACGCTCGCCGCCTATGCGCTGGCAATGACGGCAGGACGCGGCCATTTCGGCGGCACGAACATCGCGCTGCTCGGCATGGCCGTTCTCGGCGCCGGCCTGTTCTTTTATGCGCAGCGGAGAGTGGCGTCGCCTCTGGTCAAACCAGCGCTGTTCAGCGATCCGGTGCTGGCGCCGAGCCTTGCCATGAATGGGCTGGTCTCCACCGTGATGATGGCGACGCTTGTCGTCGGGCCCTTCTTCCTGTCGCGCGCGCTGGGCCTGGACGAGGCGCAGGTCGGCGCCGTGCTGTCGATCGGCCCGGTCGTCTCGGCGCTGTGCGGCGTGACTGCCGGCCGCTTCGTCGATCGCCTGGGCGCGTCCGCCATGGTCGTTGCCGGGCTGGTGCTGATGACCATCGGCTGCCTCGCACTTGCTCTGCTGCCGGGGCTGTTCGGCGTCGCCGGCTACGCGGCGGCGATCATGCTGCTGACGCCCGGCTATCAGCTCTTCCAGGCGGCGAACAACACCGCCGTCATGGCCAATGTCGATAAGAACGAGCGCGGCGTTGTCTCGGGCATGCTCAGCCTGTCGCGCAATCTCGGCCTGATCACCGGCACGGCGGTGATGGGCGCGGTGTTTGCGTTCACGGTGGGCACTGGCGAGGTCGGCGCCGCGGCACCGGAAGCAGTCGCCGGCGGGATGGCGTTTACGTTCGCAGTGGCGGCGGGTTTGGTCGCCCTGGCGGTGGCAATTGCGGTGGTTGGAGGTTTGCGAAAGCGTCGGTAACATCCAATCTTCCCCTTGCGGGGGAGATGTCCGGCAGGACAGAGGGGGGGCGTCTCACTTGGATTGCCAACGCCGTCTGATGTCGGGGAGAGCGCTGGCGCTTCACGCGAAGCGCCCCCTCTGTCACCTTCGGCGACAGCTCCCCTCGAAGGGAGAGTACGCATCGCCGCCAATGTAACCCATCGCACATTCCCAATGTCCTTCTTGCCGTATCGGCTTCCGTAAATTAGCCGATTTTGATATTCCGGTGCGGTCTTCTCCCGCCGCATCGACGAGGAGCCAGATGGCAGTGGAAGGGTGCCCGGCCGGATGACCGACGCTCCGCATAAGGGGCTGCTGGACCTGTGCGTGCTCGGCGACTTCCAGGTGGTCCGCGACGGCGCGCTGCTCGACCTGCCTCCGTCGCGCAAGACGAGAGCCTTGCTTGCCTATCTCGCCGTCACCGGCAAGGCGCATCAGCGCGAGCGGCTCTGCGAAATCTTCTGGGACATTCCCGACGATCCGCGCGGCGCCTTGCGCTGGAGCCTGTCCAAGATCCGCCAGGTGCTCGGCGACGACGAATCCGCTCTGGTCGCCGACCGCAACACTGTCTCGCTGAAACTTGGCACGGACTATGCCCGGCTGCTGCCGCTGGTGAAGGCCGATCTTTCCATGGCGTCCACGGAAGAGCTGGAGGCCGCGGCCGGTTCGATCCGCGGCGATTTCCTTGCCGATCTTTCGCTTGAACGCTGCTTCGAATACGAGGCCTGGCGCGCGGGCGTCGCCAGCGAGGTCGAGATCGCCGAGCTCGGCATGTTGCGCGAGCTGATCGAGCGCCTGGCCGGCGAGCCGAGGCGTGCGCTGCCGCTTGCCAGGCGCCTGCGCCGGCTGCTGCCGGAGGATATCGGCCTGGCGGAAGAGATCGAAGCGCTGGAGGAGAAGGTGAGGGCGGCAGCCGCCCAGCCGACGGGACGCTCCGCGCAACGCGGCGCCACGGACGTGGCCCAGATGCAATCACCTTCCACTCAGCTTGCCAACAGCCCGACGCCCGCGCAGGATCCCGGCCGCGCCGTCCATTTCTGCCGGGCTCGCGACGGCACAAGGCTTGCTTTTGCCAAGACCGGCAGCGGCCCGCCCATCCTGCGCGCCGCGCATTGGATGTCGCATCTGACCTTCGACTGGGACAGCCCGATCTGGCGGCACTGGATGAGGGAACTGTCACGCCGGAACCAGTTGGTGCGCTACGACGAGCGCTGCAATGGCCTGTCGCAACGCCACGTGGCCGACGTCTCGTTCGACACGATGGTGTCGGATCTCGAATGCGTCGTCGAGGCCGCGGGGCTCGATCGCTTCACGCTTCTTGGTCTGTCGCAGAGCTGCGCGGTTTCGATCGCCTATGCCATACGCCACCCCGAGAAAGTCTCGGGCATGATCCTCTACGGCGGCTACGTCAAAGGCTGGCGGGCGCGCGGCGACCCCGGCGAGATCGCCACGCGCGAGGCCGTATCGACGCTGATGCGCGAGAGCTGGGGCAAGTCGAACCCGATGTTCCGCCAAGCCTTCTGCTCCATGTTCATCCCCGGCGCCACGCACGAACATTTCGCCTGGATGGACGATCTGATGCGGCGCACGGTTTTGCCGGACGACGCCTGGCGCCTGCAGACCGCCTTTTCCGTGATCGATGTCAGCGAGCTGCTCGAAAAAGTGCGGGTGCCGACCCTGGTGCTGCACGCGCGGGAAGACAATGTTGCCCCGGTCGAGTCCGGCCGCACCATGGCGGCAGGCATTCCCGGCGCCAGCTTCTTCGAGCTGGAAAGCCAAAACCACATCCTGCTTGAGGGCGAGCCGGCCTTCGACGAGTTCGTCGCCCACGTCCGGGCCTTCGTCGCCGGTACGGCAGGGTCGTAGGAAATCTCCTACCGCGATCGCGTAATTTAATCTTGGCGTGGGAAGATTATCTTTGGGTGGCGGCGGTGCCCATTCCGCCCCCTTCGGCCGGTGCTTCAGCTACCCCAACGCCCCCCGCCCGCTGCGGCACCGGCCTCATTCGTCTCGTTCTTCGATGCCGCCTCGGCCGAGCCGGCTTCCGCTTCGCGCTCCAGCTCGACCAGCTTCGACTTGATCTCATGCGTGTCCGCATGCTCGAGCCCAACCACGTCATTGCGTGTCTGCCGCAGCGCGATCACGATCTCGTCGAGTTTCGCGTGGATGGCCGCCGTGTCCCGGTACCCCTGGATAAGCACGATCCCCGTGATGACGATGGCCGCTGCCGACAGGGCATAGGTCACCGTGTTGGTAAGTCCGAAGGGTACGAGCAAGGTGCACGCAAACATCGCGATAACCATCGCATAGAAGCCGGGCGGCCGGGACAGAAAATCGGCGACGATGAAGAGGAGCCGATTCATGGGCGACGCTATGAAAGCAGGAACCCGGCTATCAGCACGGTGAGGACCATCGAAGCCGGCACGGCAAGCAGCCAGCGAGCCTCCAGGACACTGTTGGTCGGGTCTTCCATATTTATCCTCCCATCGGCGAATTGCTTGCCGGCAAACGGCGACCAAGAGCGTTCGTTCCACTCATCGGCCAACCGTCCGAAGCGCCGTCGGACTGAAGTCCGGAAAGCAAAGAAGAGGATCGACCGCCGCAACCTAAGTCATGCTTCCGCATTTCTGACGCGCCATTGCATCGGGAGGCGATATATGACCGACGGACTCGCGGACGATCTGGAAGACCAGCCCTATGAAACAGCGTCCTTCGCCAGCAAATACGGGCTCTCCGACAAGCTTGCCAAGGCCGTGTTGATCGCGAACGGACCGTCGCGACGCGCCTGCGACGCCGCGGCGAGCACTTACCTCAGATATGTTGCGCTGCGGCGCGAACGCCCGAAATGACCTTCGCTGCGTTGCTGCCAGGCAGCCCGATCCAGGCCGGAACCAAACAGCCCGGCAGGGGTTTATCCGGCGAAGGGACGCTCCACCAACCAGGAATATTGCAATGAAAACAGTGCTTCTCGCAGCGTTGGCGCTTTGCGTCGCGGCACCCGCCGTCGCATCCGCCGCCGAGGCCGATGTGGTCATCACGACGCATCACAGGCACCATTACCATCACCGTCCCGCCATCGTCATCAATGAGGAAGGCCACCGCCTTCATCACCGCCATCACGGCACCGTCGCATTCTATGACAACGGCCGCCGCGCCTGGCATCGCCATCACCGCTCGGACGCCGTCGTCGTCACGAACTCAGTCGAGCGCCATCACCGCTACCACCGTCGTCCGGTCACCGTCGAAAGCGACACCGACTATTGACGGCTATCGGCCCGGCTCCGGAACCCACAGCCGGGCCAACCGTTGCCGGCGGTCATTTGTCCGCCTCGCCCCCGGCGAGCGGCACGGTGAACACCGTCGCGGTGCCGGTGAGACAAAGCTCGCCGGCCTCGTTGCGCACCGAGGTCTCCAATTTCGTGATCGGCTTGTCGGCGCGCACGTCCTTGACCTCGACGCGGCCGGTGATCAGTTCGCCGACGCCGACCGCCTTGACGAATTTCCAGGAGACTTCGAGGAACACCGAGCCGGGCCCGGGAAGGTCCTCCGCGACCACCGCGTTCAGGATGCCGGAGGTGATGCCGCCCTGCACGATGAGCTTGCCGAACACCGAGGCCTCGGCCAAGACCTTGTCGCAGTGCAGCGGGTTGCGGTCGCCGGTCATCTCCGCGAAGGCGTCGATATCCTGCGGTTGCGTGCGCCGCGAACGTTCGGCGACGGTGCCGACCTGCGGCCGCCCCTTGATGACGCCGATCCACCCGTCCTTCATCAGATGTACGGTCATGGTCTTACTCCCGTTCGGTTGCGATAGAGGCTCGAGCCCGCCATTGCCTGCGGTTCGTTTGCCGGCGCTCGATAAGTCGCCAGCCCGCTCATGGCGGACGAAGCGCGGCGGACCGGCATCGGGTGTGCGGCGATCGCCCGGACCTCGGCCTTCATCACGGCGCTGAAGCGGCGGTGCCGCTCGCCGATATCGGCCAGCGACCAGTCGAAACCGGCAATGGCGTCGGTGGTGTCGAGGATCTGATGGGCGAAGAGGTCGCGCTCCTGCTGCCAGGTCGCGAAGGCTGCTTCCGATCCGTCCAGGATCGCCCGCGTCAGGCCGTCGGCGTCGCGCAGCGCGTCGGCAATGCCGTGCGAGGTGATCGGGTCGCGGAAGAAGCCGGCATCGCCGACCAGCGCCCAGCCTGGTCCGTGAGCGTGGCGGATGTAGCCCGGCACGCCGCGGAAAGCCTGCAGGCGGGCATCGTCGGGCGCCCGGCTCGCCTGTTCGGCCAGTGCCGGCGAAAGCGCCTCGAGCACCTCCATGCGGGCGCGGAAATGATCAAGGCGGAAGCGCTCGTCGAACAGCTTGGTCGGCACCGAAGCGACGATGCAGGCCAGCCCGGCATTGGTCGGAATGAGGGAGCCGGCGATGCCGTCGCGGAAATACCAGTGATAGCCGGCGCCGGGTTCGACCGGCGCGTAGCCATAGACATGGGCTGCCGAGACCGTGCCCCTTCTGAGCACTTGCGCGTCGCAGCATTTCGCCACCGTGGAGCCGATGCCGTCGCCGCCGATCACGATGTCGGCGCTTAAACGTAAGGCCGCGCGGCCGGCGCCGCGGATCTCGACGCCGCGCACGCGTCCGCGCGTGTCGGCAAAGAGGTCGCCGACCGCCACGTCGTGCAGGAACTCGGCGCCGGCCTTGCGCGCGGCATCGACGAGCATGCGGTCTAGCACGGTGCGCCTAGGCGCGATCAGCCCGGGAAGATCGGGCCCGGCATTGAGCGGAATCGTGATCTCCTCCTCGCCATAGTGGAACGTCGTTGTCTCGATCAGCGGCGTGCCGGCCCTGAGCAGCGGTTTGAGCAGGCCCCAGCGCGACAGCTGCAGCACGGCGGGCCGCATCAGCGCGTGCGTCGACAGCGTGTCTGAGCCGTAGGGCCGGCGCTCGATCGTCAGCACCGTCAGGCCGGCGCGGGCAAGCAGCAGCGCCGTCGAGGCGCCGGCGCAGCGCGCACCGACGATGATGGCGTCGTAATGGGCGCGCTTGGGCGTGGGCGGCAGGGAAATCGCGGTCGTTGGCATCTTCGGTGTCCTCACGGCGGCCTCTCAGGCGGCTTGGCGACCTTTGCGGTCGAGATAGATGGAGACCTCGGCGGCGATCGCTTGCGCGTCGACGCCGGCGCCGCCGATGAAGTTGGAATCGCGCTTGCGCAGAAAGCGGAAGCCGAGCGCGTAGAGTCCGGGAACGCTGGTGATCCCGCCGCGGTGCGCCAGCTCGCCATCCGGCCCAACCGCCGACGGCTCCAGCCAGTCGAACGAGCGGGCATAGCCCGTCGCCCAGATCACCGTGCCGGTCGCCCCCTCCGACAGCGAAAGCCGCTGGCGGCGCGCAGAGGGCGTCGCCACCGGCTCGCGCCGGCCGGGCCGCGCGGCGCCGGCGAAGCGGTCGATCTCGGCAAGCAGCCGCCCCTGCTTCGCGTCCGCCGCCGCGATCTGCGCGGCAAGATCGTCGGCAAAGGCAATCTCGCGGTTGGCTATGCCGCGCACGCGGCCGGTGAGCTCGACGCCGAGCGCCTGCAGCGTGGCAAGGTCGACATCGGCCTTGTCCGGTCGTCCGGCGAGTTGCAGCGAGGGCTGCCGCCTGGCGCTCTCCGGATTGGCAAGTCCGTCGAGCGGCTGGGCCATCACGCCCATCTGACAGAGCCAGAAGAAGATGTCCTTGCCGCGCCACAGTCTCGGCAGGCGCGTATGCTTGCCGACGGACAGCATCACACGCCGGCCGGCGCGCGCGAGCTCGTCGGCGATCTGCACGCCGGAAGATGAGGCGCCGACGATCAGCACCCCGCCGGGCGGCAGCTCGCCGGGAGAGCGATACTGCGAAGCGTGGATATTCAGCGGTCCGCCTCTGGTCTTGGACACAAAGGGCATCATCGGCCGGTCGCAATGCCCCGTCGCCACCACTACGACCCTGGCCGACCAGTCGCCGGCGCTGGTGGAAAGCGCGAAGCTGCCGCCGGTCCGCCTGCAGGAGGTGACCTCGACGTTGCATTCCACCGGCACTTGCCAGCGGCTTGCATAGGTTTCGAGATCATGGACGAACACGTCCTTTGTCCTGAAGCCGTCGGGGTCCGGGCCGTCATAGGGCGAGCCGGGCAGGCCGTTCAGCCAGTTCGGCGTCAACAGCCTCAGCGATCGCCAGCTCTGCGTGCGCCAGCGCTCGCCGATGCGGCCGCGCTCCAGCACGACATGGTCGATTCCGGCGCGGCCAAGGCAATGGCTGAGCGCAAGCCCGGCCTGCCCGCCGCCGATGATGACGACGTCAGCATGTTTCATGGCTGTGTTCCGAGGCCCTGGGAGAGACGGTCCGGATTTCTCCGAACCGTCGCTTCAGCTAACGCATTTGGCCCAGAAGTGTGCAGCGGTTCTGGGACAACGACATGCGTCAAAACAAAGAACTTAAGGCGCGTCGCCTGAACCGTTTTCAGGACGACGCGCTTTAGGTCACTGGATGGTCTTGATGCCGACCGTGACCGGCACGCCGTTGGTCAGCACGTCGAACACGGCCGAGCGTGCGCGGGCCTGCTCGACCAGCTGCTCGAGCTTCTCGGCCGGCGCGTCGCCCTCGACCTCGAACGACACCTGGATGTTCTGGAAGCCGTTGCGTACCTCGTCCGAGATGCCGAGGATGCCGCGCAGGTCGATGTCGCCGTCGACCGAGCACTTCACGCTGGTGAGCTTGATGCCGCGCGCGGCGGCGATGTTGGCGAGCCCCGCCATCAGGCAGCTCGCCAGCCCATGCAGCAGCCACTCGACAGGGGTCGGGGCGTTGTCGGCGCCGCACAGGATCGCCGGATGGTCGCTGTCGGCATAGAAGGGCTTCTCGTGCTTCTGCTCCTGGCCGGCACCGTGGAAGCCATGCATGACGCTCTTGCTGTGGGTGCCTTCGATCCATTCGTTGTGGGCGCGGAACTGGAACTTCGCCAGCTCCGGCTGACCGGCGACGAAATTGATGGTCGCCAGGAGGTTCGGTGTGTCGACGCCGTTGAGCGGAACGCGGGCAGGTTTGGTGTTAGGTTGCATGTCACTACTCCGAAGGTTGCTTTGCGGCTTGGTTGCCGTGACGGCTTCCTTTCTGACGCCGATGCGTTTGAACGAGAGTGGATGGCAGCGTGGAATTTCTGATACGCCCACCGTGGAAATTGCATCGCCCGTTTCATTTGGGCGGGCAGCCCGCGACCGGTTCCAATGCCGGCAGTGCTTCGCGCCGGAACGCGAAAACCCCGGCGAGCCGGGGTTTTCACCTGCCTTCCGGCCGGCCGCCGATGCAGTCGTTCATCCGCTTCAGGCATCCGTCCTGCCGGCTGCGGCGAGCGCGGCGCGCGTGGACGTGTAGTGCTCGATCTGCGAGCGGCTGATGCCCATGTCTTTGAGCAAATAGTCCGGCATGGCGCGCAGCGCGGCGCGATCGCTGCGCATCCGCATGGCGTGATAGGCCAGCCGCAATCCGCGGCGGGCAGAGCCGAACAGGTTGAAGCCCGTGCGGTCGGTTTCGTACTGCAAACGATCCATCGTCGTCATTGTCGTCTCCATTGTTGCGAGCGCGTTCATTCGCGCCGTCGATGGGGACAATGACGTACGGGCGAGGGAGCCAGCGTTGGAGGCGACGTCGAAATTGCCGTGGAATCGTGAGGGGGGAGATTACCCGCTCCGCTGCCCTCATTGGACTTGCCCCGGCACAACCCCATATTGAATCCCAAGGAGCTTTGAGGCGTGAAACTCGCGCGGGTGGCCCTTCTGGCAGCGGCTTTCATGGCCGCCGCGGCGGTTTTCCCCTTCTCCTCGGCCGAAACGGCGGGGGAGAGGATGGCCTTGAGCATCGCGATTGACGGCGCCATCGGTCCGGCGAGTTCGCGCCAGCTCAAGGAAGCGCTCAAGACCGCGGCCGAGCGCAACGCCGGGGCTCTCATCCTTCAGCTCGACACGCCCGGCGGCCTCGTCACCTCGATGCGCGAGATGATCGCCGATATCCTGGCGTCCCCCGTTCCCGTCATCGGCTATGTCGCGCCCGCCGGCGGTCATGCGGCGAGCGCCGGAACCTATATCCTTTACTCGACCCATGTCGCGGCGATGGCGCCCGGTACCAATCTGGGCGCCGCGACGCCGGTCGAGATCGGCGGGCTGCCCTCGCTTCCCGGCGGTGAGAAGGACGACAAGGACACCGGGAAGCCAGCCGGGGACCCGATGATGGCCAAGGCGACCAACGACGCGGTGGCGCTGATCCGCTCCCTCGCCGAACTGCGCGGGCGCAATGGCGACTGGGGCGAGAAGGCGGTTCGCGAGGCGGCGAGCCTCTCGGCAAGCGCGGCGCTGCAGCAACATGTCATCGACTTCGTCGCCCGTGACAAGGCGGAGCTGCTGCAGCTCGCCGACGGCCGCACCGTCGACGTGGCCGGCAAGAAAGAGGTGCTGGCGACGAAGGGCCTGGCCGTCGAGGTCCTGGATCCCGGCTGGTTCATCCGGCTTCTCGCGGTCATCACCGATCCGAACGTTGCCGT
This sequence comes from Mesorhizobium sp. WSM3879, assembly GCF_002294915.1. Classification (NCBI taxonomy): domain Bacteria; kingdom Pseudomonadati; phylum Pseudomonadota; class Alphaproteobacteria; order Hyphomicrobiales; family Phyllobacteriaceae; genus Mesorhizobium; species Mesorhizobium sp. WSM3879. The sequence goes on from NZ_NSFZ01000017.1 coordinate 13,898, forward strand.
CCTCCTGATGCTGATCGGCTTCTACGGCATCGTCTTCGAGGTCACGAGCCCAGGTGCGGTGGCGCCTGGCGTCATTGGCGCCATCTGCCTCGTCCTCGGCCTCTACGCGCTCGATCTCTTGCCGATCAACTATACCGGTCTCGCCCTGATGCTGCTCGGCGTCGCCTTCCTCATCGTCGAGGCTTTCAGTCCGACAGTGGTGCTGGGTGTCGGCGGCGCGGCCGCCTTCCTGCTCGGCGCGGCCATGCTGCTCAAGGTCGAGGGGCCGGGCTTCGCCATATCGTGGGCGGTCATCGGCCCCGCCGCGGCGCTGACGCTGGGCCTCGCGCTGCTGGCCGGCAGCTATCTGTGGGCAGCGCGCCGCAATCCGCCGCGCGTCGGCGGCGGGGCCATGCACGGTCTTTCCGTGGACGTTCTCGACTGGGAAGGCGGAGAAGGTCATGTGCTGGCGCTCGGCGAGCGCTGGCGCGCCAAGGCCGAGGAGCCGATCGCGCCCGGGGATCGTGCTGAGGTGACCGCCGTCAGCGATCTCGTGCTGACGGTGCGGCGGCGTGGTGCAGGTCACAACGGAGCGGGAAACGACGGAGCAAAACAATGACGCTCGGCTATGTCGCCTATCTGATCCTCGCGCTGCTGGTGATCATGTTCCTGTCGGCGGCGATCCGCATCCTGAGGGAATATGAGCGCGGCGTCGTCTTCACGCTCGGCCGCTTCACCGGGGTCAAGGGGCCCGGCCTCATCCTGCTCGTTCCCTTCATCCAGCAGATGGTGCGCGTGGACCTGCGCGTTGTGGTGCAGGACGTGCCGCCGCAGGACGTCATCTCGCGCGACAATGTTTCGGTCAAGGTCAACGCGGTGCTCTATTTCCGCATCGTCGACGCCGAGCGGGCGATCATCCAGGTCGAGGATTTCATGACCGCCACCAACCAGCTGGCGCAGACCACGCTGCGTTCGGTGCTCGGCAAGCACGAGCTGGACGAGATGCTGGCCGAGCGCGACAAGCTCAACAGCGACATCCAGGACATCCTCGACCAGCGCACCGACGCCTGGGGCATCAAGGTCTCCAATGTCGAGATCAAGCATGTCGACCTGAATGAGAGCATGGTTCGGGCCATCGCCAAGCAGGCAGAGGCCGAGCGGCTGCGGCGCGCCAAGGTCATCAACGCCGACGGCGAGCAGCAGGCGGCGGCCAAGCTGGTCGAGGCCGGCCGCATGCTGGCGGCCGAACCGCAGGCCATGCAGCTGCGCTATTTCGAGGCCCTGCACGACATCGCCGGCGAGCGCTCATCGACCGTGGTCTTCCCGCTGCCGGTGGATCTGCTTAGCCAGTTTTTGAAGGGCCAGAGCCAGGGCAGGTGATCTCCCCCCTCGAGGGGGAGATGCCCGGCAGGGCAGAGGGGGTCGGTCCGACTGGACTCGGCCTATTGCGACGGTTGTAGGTTGGCGCCCCACGCGCGGCGACCCCCTCTGTCGCCTTCGGCGACATCTCCCCCTCGAGGGGGGAGACAAGGCCGGCGCTAAATCAACTTCTCCAGCGTAATCGGCAGGTCCCGCACCCGCTTCCCGGTGGCGTGGAACACCGCATTGGCAATCGCCGGCGCCACGCCGACGATGCCGAGCTCGCCGACGCCCTTGCCACCCAGCGCCGAGGAATGTGGGTCGGGGATGCCGACCGAGATCGTCCGGATGTCCGGGATGTCGGCATTGGTCGGCAGCATGTAGTCGGCGAGGTTGCCGTTGACGATGCGGCCATGGCGGCGGTCGACGATGCCTTCTTCCAGCAGCGCCTGGCCGATACCCATGATGATGCCGCCCTTCCACTGGCTCTCCGCCAGCTTGGGGTTGTAGAGCCGGCCGGAATCGAGCGCCGACACGACGCGCGACACGCGCACCGTGCCAAAATCCTCGTCGACGCGCACCTCGACGAAATGCGCGCACCAGGAGTGGCGGGAATAATCGCCCTCGGTGTGCGGCAGCGCCATGGCGATGGTAGTGTAGTTGTTGTAGCGCTGCTCCGGCGTGAAGCTGGCCGGGACAGTGTCGCCCTTGGCCTCGATCTTTTCGCGACCGAGGGCGCGCATCAGCTCGGCGATCGAGAACTCCGGGCCGTCACCGCGCGGCGAGGCGATGCGGCCACCCTTCACTTGCAGCGTGTTCGCTTGCAGCCCATGGAAGGGCGAGCGCGGATCGGAGAGCGCCAGCCCGATCAGCTCGTCCAGCGCCTGGCCCGCCGCCTTGTAGACGGCGCCGGTCATGACCCCGGCAAGCCGCGAGCCGCCGGTGACGCCGGCGCGGGCGAAATGGGAATCCCCCAGCCTCACCGACACCTTCTCCACCGGCACGCCAAGCGTCTCGGCCGCGGTCTGCGCCAGGATCGTGTAGGTCCCCTGGCCCATGTCGATGGAGGAGCTCTCGACCTCGACCGAGCCGTCGGCCAGGAGCTTCACCACGGCCTCGCCATAGGCGCGCCGAACCGGATAGGTGCCGGCCGCGACGCCCCAGCCGATGAGCTGGTGGCCGTCGCGCATCGAGCGCGGCTCGCGCGAACGCTTCGCCCAGCCGAAGGCTTCCGCGCCGGCGGCAAAGGCCTCGCGCAACTGCCTTGTCGACCACGCCTTCTTGGCGTGGGGATCCTGCTCGGCATAATTGATCAGCCGCATCTCCAGCGGATCGATGCCGAGCTCATGGGCGAGCTCGTCGATGGCGCATTCGATGCCGAAGGCGCTCGGGTTCTCGCCCGGCGCGCGCTTTGCTCCCGGCACCACCGTGTTCACCCTGACCACATTCTGCTTCGAGGAGAAATTGGGCGTCGCATACATGATCGAGGTGACGGAGCCGAGCGGCTCGACCCACATGCCGTCGACCGCCGTCTCGTTGACGCCGCGATGCACGATCGACTGGATGCGGCCCGCCTTGTCGGCGCCGATCGCAACAGTCTGGCGCGTCGCGGCGCGGCCGCCATAGGAGGTGAAATTCTGCGGGCGGTTGAGCACCAGCTTCACCGGGCGTCCGAGCATCTTTGCCGCTGCCGCGGCCACCGCGCTGTGCGCGAGCGCCAGCGCCTTGGAGCCGAAGCCGCCGCCGATATAGGGCGAGACCAGCCGCACGTTCTGGAACGGCACGCCAAACCATTCGGCATAGGTGCGCGCCATGCCGTCGAGCCACTGGCTCGGTTCCCAGATGGTGAGCTGGTCGCCCTCCCAGCGCGCGATCAGCCCGTGCGGCTCCATCGCCGCCTGGAACTCGCGCGGCGTGTTGTAGGCGGCGCAGACGCGCACCGGTGCCTCGGCGAAGGCGGCCTCGGCGTCGCCCCATTCCTTGGTCATGGCGTCGACCGGAATACCGTCGCTGCCGTCGCTGAGGTCGACGATTGCCGGCGTCTCGTCATAGCTGACCTTGACCAGCGCCGCGGCGGCGACGGCCTGCTCGAAGCTCTCGGCCACGACGGCAGCAATGTGCTGGCCGGAAAAGGTGACCTCGCGGACGAGCGGGCAATAGGTTTCTTCGGACGGCTGTCTGCCGAACCAGTCCGATGCCGAATTCAGGTCCATGATGGTGTCGGGCGTCAGCACCGCGAGCACGCCTGGCGCGGTTTCCGCCGCGCGCGTGTCGATGCCGGTGACCTTGCCGGCGGCAATCGTCGCGCCGACCAGTACCGCATGGGTCAGCCCTTCGAGCTGCTGTTCGAACGCGTAATGCGCCGCGCCGGTGATCTTGGCCGGGCCGTCGACGCGCGACAGGCGCCCGCCCACCGCTTCGAGGCGCGCGCTGTCGGAGCCTGCGTGTTTCATGTCATGAACGGTCATGCCGTTTCTCCCAATTGGAGGATGGCGCGCGCGATCACGCGGGGCGCCAATGCAATCTTGTAGTGGTTGGCGCCGTGGTCGACGGCGCCCTCCATGACGAGCTCGCTCGCCTTGCGAACGGACGCTTCGTCGAGCGGCTTGCCCTTCAGCGCCTCTTCGACGGCGCGCGCCCGCCACGGTTTCGTCGCGACGCCGCCGACCGCGACGCGGATGTCGCGTATGGTGCGGCCGTCGCCCTCGAGCTCCAGTCCGACGGCAGCGCTCGCCGCCGCGAACTCATAGGACTGGCGGTCGCGGACCTTCAGATAGGTCGACCGCCGGGCTGCGGCCGAACCCGGGATCTCGATGGCCGTGATCATTTCGCCGGGGCGGATGTCGTGCTCGCGTTCGGCCGTGGCGCCAGGGGCGAGGAAGAAGTCCTCGACCTTCAGCTTCCGCTCGCCGAGATCGACCTCGGCGTCGAAGGCGACCAGCGCGATGGCAAGATCGCCCGGATAGGTGGCGATGCAGGCTTCGCTGGTGCCGAGCACCGCATGGCCGCGCGAGACCCCGCCGATCGCCGAGCAGCCGCTGCCCGGCTCGCGCTTGTTGCAGGCCGGGAAGTTCTGCGGATCGCGGAAATAGGGACAGCGCGTGCGCTGCATCAGGTTGCCGCCGATGGTCGCCATGTTGCGCAGCTGCGCCGAGGCCGCCTGCCACAACGCTTCCGAAACCGCCGGGAAGTGGCTTTTCACCTCGGCGTTGTCGGCGACATGGCTCATCTTGGCCAGCGCGCCGATGACGGCGCGGTCGGCGGTTACATCAATGGCGTTGAGCCCCTCGATATGGCTGATGTCGATGACGGTGGCCGGTTCGGCGACGCCGCATTTGGCGAGATCGATGAGCGTCGTGCCGCCGGCAAGCAGCATGGCGCCGGGAAGGGCGGCCGCGTTGCGCGCGGCCTCGACGCTGTCGGCGCGAAGATAGGAAAAGTCTCTCATGAGCGGAGCTCCCTGGCTGCCTGGCGGACGGCGGCGACGATGTGCGGATAGGCGCCGCAGCGGCACAGATTGCCGGCCATGTATTCGCGGATCTCCTCGTCGGAGCCGGCATGGCCCTCGCGGATGCAGGCCACCGCCGACATGATCTGTCCCGGCGTGCAATAGCCGCACTGGAATGCATCCTGTTCGAGGAAGGCGGCCTGCACGGCGTGCAGCGTGCCGTCTTCGTCGGCGAGCCCTTCTATTGTTGTGATCGAGCGTCCCTCGACCTGGGCGGCGAGCGTCAGGCAGGCCAGCACCCGCTCACCGTCGACATGAACGGTGCAGGCGCCGCACTGGCCCTGGTCGCAGCCCTTCTTGGTGCCGGTGAGGTGGAGCCGCTCGCGCAGCGCGTCGAGCAGGGTAACCCGCGGCTCGATATCGAGCGCGTGGTCACGGCCGTTGATGGTGAGGTGGACGGACAAGGTGGTGGGGCTTGCGCCGTTGCTGGCCTTGCCGTTCCTGAAATGGCCGTCTTCGGGAGGGTCGATGATTGTCTGGCTGGTCATGAGGCGTCGGGCTCCGATTGCTGGACGCTAGGGGGAGGGAAATGGGGCTTGGGAGGAGAGGGGCAAGGCGTCGAAGCAGCTAATCTCCCCCCTTGCGGGGAGATGCCCGGCAGGGCAGAGGGGGTCGTCTCACGTCGAGCGCCAACGTCCTCGCGCGTCGCGCGCCAGCAAGGCGCTTCACGCGCGGCGACCCCCTCTGTCGCCTGCGGCGACATCTCCCCCTCGAGGGGGGAGATTAGGCGCTTACCCCGTGACATACCGCTTGCCCTGATTATATGATAAGACAACTCCACTAAAACGGAGGCGCCTCCGTTTATTTACGTGGGGGCTGACCCGCATGGGTTCAAGCCCCATATTGCGACAGTGGAGAAAAAACTGACTGAACAGCCCTCGGAGCCTGCCGAAAAGCCTGAAACGCCGGCGCCAAAGCCGCTGCGCGCCGATGCGCGGCGCAACCGCGACAAGCTTATCGAGGCGGCGGCGCAGGCGTTTGCCGCCGAGGGTGTCGATGCCTCGCTGGAGGAGATCGCCAAGCGGGCAGGAGTCGGCATCGGCACGCTCTACCGGCATTTCCCGACGCGCGAGCATCTGGTCGAGGTGGTCTACCGCCGCGAGGTGGAAGCGCTCTGCCATGCGGCCGAGGAACTTGCCGGCGCTCATCCGCCCGATGTGGCGCTGGAACTCTGGATGCAGCGCTTCGTCGACTACATCGCCACCAAGCGCGGTCTGGCGACAAGCCTGCGGCTGTTGCTCACCACCAACTCGACGCTGTTCTCCGATACCTCGGGCCGCGTATCCGGCGCGCTGAAGGGGCTGGTCGAACAGGCCGCAGCTGCGGGGAAGATCCGCGCCGACGTCGATGCGTCGGACGTGCTGCATGCGCTGGGCGGCATCTACTCCGCCCCCAACACGCCCGACTGGCGGGACCGCTCGGGGCGGCTGGTGAAGCTCTTGATGGATGGGCTGAGGTTCGGGGCATCGGAGGCGGCGAAAGCCGGCTGAAGCACCGCTAGCTGAGCGCGCTTCGTCTGTCCGGTTCCAAGCTGGTGATCCAGTCCGCAAAGGCCGACATCGCGGCGGTCGGTTCCCTGGACTTCAACTTGGTCAGCCAATAGCTGCCGAGCGATATTGAGGCCTGGAAAGGGCGCCTTATCGACCCCTTGCTCAGTTGTCGCGAAAACATCAGCGCCGGAGCCAGCGCAACGCCTGCCCCTTGTTCGGCGGCTTCCATCATCGCCAGTGAAGAATCGAAGACGATCGCGCTCGCGAAGTTCGCCGGCGCTTCCATGCCGGCGGCCTCGAACCAGCGGCTCCATTCGTCCTGACGGTAGCTGCGCAGCAAGGTAAGCGCGCCGAGGTCCTGCGGCGCGTGAAGCGTCGCCGCCAGTTCCGGCGTGCAAAGCGGCGTCAGAGGCGCTTCGAAAAGTTCCGTCGCATCAAGTCCATGCCAGGCGCCGTTGCCGAAGCGGATCGAAAAATCCAATCCCTCGGCCGCCAGGTCGACGCGGTTGTTGTTGGTGGACAGCCGCAGCTCGACGAACGGATGGGTGCGCCGGAAGTCTTCCAGTCTCGGAAGCAGCCAGCCGACGGCGAAGGTTCCGACGGCGCCGACGACGAGCGGTTCGCGCAGTTTGCCCGATCCGACCCGCTCCAGCGATCGCGCCAGGCGGTCGAAGGCGTCGCCGACGATCGGCAGCAGAGCCTCGCCTTCCGCCGTGATCTTGAGGCCGCGAGGCAACCTGCGAAACAGCTGCACGCCGAGCCGCTGTTCGAGCGATCGAACCTGCTGGCTAACGGCGGCCTGCGTCACCGCCAACTCGATGCCGGCGCGTGTGAAGCTGAGATGCCTGGCCGACGCCTCGAAGGCCCGCAATGCATTGAGCGGCAGGTAAGGTCGAACCATCGATGCCCAAGATTATCTTATAGCTGTTGCGATTTATCATCGTTTGTAGCCGGTTCGAAGGGGTCATAAACCCGCAATCGTCCGATCCAGAGGGAGCAGATCATGTGCAGCCGGCTTCGCTTCACCATCGCTGCCGTCGTCCTCGCCTGCGCGCCGGGCAGCCTGTCGGGCGCTCGTGCCGCCGATCAGGACGCCAAGGTAAGGCAGCTAGTCGATGAGGCGGTGAAGCCGGTGATCGCCCAGTACGACATTCCGGGGATGGCCGTCGCCGTGTCCGTGAACGGCGAGCGCTTCTTCATCGACTATGGCGTGGCCGAGAAGGACACCCAGGCAGCCGTCACGCGCGATACGTTGTTCGAGCTCGGCTCAATCAGCAAAACCTTCACCGCGACGCTCGCGGCCTATGCCGAGGTCGAGGGCAAGCTCGCACTTGGCGACAAGGTCGGCAAGCACATGCCCGAACTTCAGGGCAGCGCGCTGGGCGATGTCAGGCTGCTCGACCTCGCCACGCACACGGCCGGCGGTTTCCCGCTGCAACTGCCCGATACGGTGAAGACGCAAAAACAGCTCATCGCCTATTATCGCCAATGGAAGCCGCAATTCGCGGCCGCCACCACCCGCACCTACGCCAACCCGAGCATCGGCCTGCTCGGGATGGCCACCGCCAAGGCGATGGGCGCGAGCTTTCCGGCGCTGATAGAAAGACGGCTGTTGCCGGAATTGGGCTTGCGGCGAACTTACGTCAACGTCCCGGCCGCACAGATGAAATCCTACGCCTGGGGCTACAACCGCAACGACAAGCCTGTCCGCGTCACCCCGGCATTGCTCGCCGAAGAGGCCTACGGGATCAAGTCGAACGCAGTCGACATGATCCGCTTCATCGAGGCCAACATGGGCGTCGGCAAGGTGCCGGACGATGTCGCACGCGCGCTCGAAGCCACCCACACCGGTTATTTCCGCGCGGGCGAACTCATCCAGGATCTGATCTGGGAGCAGTATCCCTATCCGGTCGACCTGGCGAAGATCGTCGCCGGGAACGCGCCCAGTATGCTGCAGCCGATCCCTGCAACTGCGATCGAGCCGCCGATGGCGCCACGCGCCGACGTGGTGCTCGACAAGACCGGCTCGACAAACGGCTTCGGCGCCTATGTCGCCTATGTCCCGTCGAGGAAGATCGGCATCGTCATGCTGGCGAACAAGGCTTACCCGAATGAGGCGCGAGTCAGGGCGGCCTACCAGGTGCTGTCGCGGCTCACCGACTAGCCGCGCGTCCGATCGCTTCGGCGCTCCTTGGCCAATGCACTTTTCACCGGCGCTCCGCCTGCGCCCCAAAAAAACCTGCCCAAAATGGAGAAACAGATGACCTCGATCACCCGGCGTTCAGCGCTTGCCGGCGCATTCGCATCCTTGCCGATCGTCCGTATCCAGGCGGCGACGCGGCCGGGCAAGGCCGATGTGGTGGCCGCGACCAAGGCGGTCGAAGCGCTCGAATCGAGGAATGGCGGGCGCCTTGGCGTCATGATTCTCGATGTCGGGACCAACGCCGCGATCGAATACCGGGCGGACGAACTGTTTCCGATGACCAGCACCTTCAAGTTCCTCGCCGCCGCGGGCGTGCTCAAGGCCGTCGATGACGGCAAGGCCAAGCTCGACGACCGCATCGTCTATGCCGCATCCGATGTCGAACCGGGCTATTCGCCGATCACGAAGGACCACGTCGGCGAGGGCATGACGCTTGAGGATGTCTGCGCCGCGGCGGTCGTCTGGAGCGACAACACCGCCGGCAACCTTTTGCTCAGGGTGCTTGGCGGGCCGCAGGGCCTCACTCGTTTCGCACGCACGCTCGGCGACGACGTCACCCGGCTCGACCGCACCGAGCCGACGCTGAACACGGCCATCCCCGGCGACAAGCGCGATACGACCAGCCCGCGAGCCCTGCTCGGCGACGCCAGGCGCATCCTGCTGGGCGACGCGCTGTCGCCGGCATCGCGCAAACGGCTCGAGGCCTGGCTGATCGAAGACAAGGTTGGCGCGGCGCGAATTCGTGCCGGGCTGCCCGCCACGTGGGGCATCGGCGACAAGACCGGCAGCGGCGACAATGGGACGACCAACATCGTCGCAATCCTTTGGCCGCCCGAGGGCGCGCCCATTCTCGTGGCCGTCTATTACACCGGATCCACCGCGCCGCGGGCGTCGCGCGAGGCAGTCCACCGCGATATGGCCCGCATCATCGTCGAGACGTTCGCGGGATAGTGCGGCCTGGGCGGCGTCGCCGACGGCCGTACGGGACCAAACTCGGCGACGGCAGCGTTTATGTTTTGAGGCGTTGAAACTGCCAATCTCCCCCCTTGCGGGGGAGATGCCCGGCAGGGCAGAGGGGGGTGCTGTCCCGCCAGCCTGTCAATTCTTGGCAGTCCCGCATTCATCCTGTCGGTGAACCGATCCGGCCAACGGTAGCGTTCCTTCGCACCCCCCTCTGGCCTGCCGGCCATCTCCCCCGCAAGGGGGGAGATTAGCGGCTTCGGCGTCTCGCCTTCTCCTGTTGCCGGAGAACGGCTAGGCTTCGTGCCAAAGCACCCCCAGGAGCCCACCCATTCCAAAGCCCACCTTCCTCGAAATCGCCCGCCGCGCCGGGGTCGGCACGGCGACGGTGGAGCGCGTTTTGAACGGCAGGGGCGGGGTGCGCCCCGAGACGGTCGAGAAAGTGGTGGCGGCGGCGCGCTCGCTCGATTATCCGCGCCGGCTCCCCGAAGCGCATCGGGGCGTCATCCGCATCGAGGTGATCCTGGTCAGGCCCGACGCCACCTTCTTCGCGCGCCTCTCCCGTGCCTTCGAACGCATCGCCGCGACGCTCGACCGCTCGATCGCCGTCCACCGCACCTTTCTCGACGAGGCCAATCCGGCGGCGATCGCCAAGCGCATCCTCGAACCGGAGATGCGGCGCGCCGCGCTGATCCTCGCCGTGCCCGACCATCCGCTGGTGAGCGCGGCCGTGGCGAAGCTGGAGGCGGAAAACATCCCGACGGTGCAGATCGTCACCCAGATCTCCGGCACCAAGAGCACCTATGTCGGCATCGACAATTACGCCGCCGGCCGCATGGCGGGGCTGCTGATGGCGAAGATGCAGCGGCGGCCGGGCAAGGTGGTCGCGATCTGTCACAGCCAGATCTATCGCGTCCACCGCGACCGCGTGCGGGGCTTCTTCGACTATCTGATCGACGAGGGGCGGGATTTCGAACCCATCGCCACCCTGTTCGGTTTCGACAACGGCGACCGCAATGCCGAGCAGTTGCATGAGGCGTTTGTGCGCTGGTCGGACCTTGCCGGCCTGTACAATGCCGGTGGCGCCAACACGGCGCTGAACGAAGTGCTGCGCCGGCACCCACGCGGTCGCGACGTCTTCTTCGTCGGCCATGAACTGACCGAGCGCAGCACGCGCGGCCTGCGTGACGGCACGATGGACGTCGTGCTCGACCAGGCGCCGGAGGCTCAGGCGCGCCGCGCCATCGACTTGGTGCTGGCGGCGCTCAACCTGCACGACCTTACCGTCGACAATCCGCCGATCCGCTTCATCACCTTCACCGCCGAGAACCTTTGATCTGATTTGATCAAGGTTGCGCGAGCCTTGGCCGGCATCGCGGTGCTAACTCGACCGCGAACGGGAGACGAGCATGTGCGAATTCTCCCCCTCATCCGGCCGCTGCGCGGCCACCTTCTCCCGAGCGGAGAAGAGGGCCGGCACCGACGCAGCCTGGCTCCTCTCTCCCTGGGGAGAGGTCGGATGGCCCCGAATTGCGCTTCGCAGTTCGGCTGCCAATCCGGGTGAGGGGGAGCTTTCACAAGCCTGATCGTCCGCCCGCGAACGGGAGGATCATCGGTGACAAGTCGCTTGACGGCCTACGACCTGCAAAGCGCCAAGGGCAGCAGGAAATGGCTGCAGCTGCATGTCGACACGCCGGCCGAGGCGGCGGCCGCGGTCGCCTGCGACATCGTCATCCTCTCCTGCGAGCCCGACCACAATCTGGAATCGATCCGCCGGGCAGCGCCTCACGCGTTCCTCTCCGTCGGCATGCCGCATGGCGCGGTCGCGTCGCCGGACGAGGCGGTGCGGCTGGGCTTCGCCATGATGAAGCGCGGCGCCGACGCCGTCTATTCATCGCACTCGCCGCGCTTCATCGAAGCGATGGCGGCGGAAGGCATTCCCGTCACCGGCCATGTCGGCCTGGTGCCGAACCGCGCCACCTGGACGAATTTCCGTGCCGTCGGCCGCACGGCGGAAGAGGCCTTCAAGGTGCTGCGCGCGGCCAAGGACCTGGAGAATGCGGGTGCGGCCTGCATCGAGGTCGAGGTGGTGCCGGTCAGGCTCGCCGACCACATCACCCGCTCGACGCCGCTGATCACGATGGGCATGGGCTGCGGCACTGCCTGCGACACGCAGTATCTCTTCTCCTGCGACGTGCTGGGCACCCACACCGGCCACTATCCGCGCCATGCCAAGCGCTATGCCGACTTCGTCACGCTGGAGGCCGAGTTGCAGGAAAAGCGCATCAGTGCTTTCCGCGCCTTCGGCCGCGATGTCGCCGCAGGCAGCTACCCAGAAGCGAAGCACCAGGTGGACATGGACGATGCCGCCTATGACCGCTTCCTCACGCTTTCTCAATCGCTGTGAGACCAGCCATGGACGACCTGCAATACGGCACGCGCAACAAGAGGGGCGATTGGGCCCCGAACGAACCGGCCGGCACCGCGCCGCTCTTTGCGTTTCCGCCGCGACCGCTGGCGCTGCTGAAGTGGCTGCCGCATTATTTCCTGCCCTACAACCTGCTCTTCGCCCTCTCGGCAGTGGTGTGGTGGCGCTACGTGCTGCCGGACGTCGAGACGATGAAGACGCTCGCCATCGGCTGGATCCTGCGCCTTTTCATCGTCAACTGCGCGGCGCTGCTTATTTTCTTCGGCGCTTTCGAGCTTCGACTCTACATTTTGAGAGCCCAAGGCAACCGCTTCAAATACAATGGCAAATGGCCTCGGAGCAGAAGAGCAAGGCCTTCTTCTTCGAGAACCAGAACATCGACAACATGCTGCGCACCTTCGGCACCGGGATGCCGATCTGGACGACGATCGAGGTGGCGATCCTCTACGCCTACGCCAACGGCTACGTGCCGTGGCTGACCTTCGCGGAGAATCCCGTCTACCTGTTCTGCCTGGCGCTGGTGGTGCCGATCATCCACGAGACGCATTTCTTCCTGCTGCACCGGACGATCCATTGGGGGCCGCTCTACAAATGGGTGCATTCGGTGCACCACAATTCGGTCAACCCGTCGCCCTGGTCGTCGCTGTCGATGCATCCGGTGGAGCAGCTCGGCTATCTCGGCGTCGCCTTCTGGCACCTGATCATTCCGTCCAACCCCCTGCTGGCGCTCTACCAGCTCCACTATGCCGGCTTCGGCGCGATCCCGGGCCATGTCGGCTTCGACAAGGTGGAACTGACCGAGGACAGATCGGTCGATAGCCACGCCTATATCCACTACCTGCACCACAAATATTTCGAGGTGAACTACGGCGACGGCCTGATCCCGTTCGACCGCTGGTTCGGCACTTTCCATGACGGCAGCAAGGACGGCGAGGCGCGCATGCAGGCCCGCTACGAGAAGAAGAAGGCGCGCGCCAACGCCGCCGCGAAATGACAGCTGCAGAGAAAGCCACGTGGCCGGCCTGAGCCGCCCGCTTCAACGATCCCGAAAGGGCCGGCGAACAAGACAGGAGTGAGCCGGCACTCCAAATCCAGAGGGAGGAAACCCGTGAAGAAGCTTCTCATCTCGACGGCGCTCGCCGCTTTGATGGCGACCGCGTTCGCGACTGTCTCGACCGGCGCCTTCGCCGCCAAGCTCGGCGTCTCGATCGTCAACTTCGACAACAATTTCCAGACGCTGCTGATGCATGGCATGCAGGCCCGCGCCAAGGAGAAAGGCGCCGAGATCCAGGTCGAGGACGCCCAGAACGACGTTGCCAAACAGCTCGACCAGGTCAAGAATTTCATCGCCAGCGGTGTCGACGCCATCATCGTCACGCTGGTCGACACCAATGCCTCGAAGACCATCAGCGAGGAAGCCGCCAAAGCCGGCATTCCGCTGGTCTTCGTCAACCTGGAGCCATCGGACATGAAGAACCTGCCGGAGAAGCAGGTCTATGTCGGCTCGAACGAGGTCGAGTCCGGCACGCTGGAAGCTTTCGAGGTCTGCAAGATGCTGCGCGCCAAGGGCAAGTCGGCCGGCGCTACGGCCTACATCATCATGGGCAGCCTGGTGCATCAGGCGGCGCTCCAGCGCACCAAGGATGTCGAGCAGATCTTTTCGACCGACATGTGCAATTTCATCAAGGTCACCGACAAGCAGTCGTCGGAATGGTCGCGCGACAATGCGCAGAACCTGATGACAAACTGGCTGACTGCCGGTCCGGCGCCCGACGCCCTCATCGCCAACAACGACGAATCCGCCATCGGCGCCATCCTGGCGCTCAAGGCCAACGGCGTCGACCTGAAGAATGTCGTGGTCGGCGGCATCGATGCCACGCAGGACGGCCTGCAGGCGATGAAGGCCGGCGAGCTCTCGGTCACGGTGTTCCAGAACGCCAAGGGCCAGGGCGGAGGCGGTGTCGATGCGGCGCTCGCGCTCGCCAAGGGCGAGAAGGTCGACCGCGTCGTCTATGTGCCTTTCGAGCTGGTGACGCCCGCCAACGCGGCGGAATACCTGAACAAGAACTAGACCCGGATCATCGGGGTGGCCGGCTTCGCCGCCCCGATGGGTTCACCTCGATGTGAAGGGAAGAAAAATGACCGGCTGGATCAGGGCCTGCGGGCTCGACGACATCGAACAGGAAGGCGCCCGCCGCTTCGACCATGGCGGCAAGACCTATGCCGTCTTTCGCTCGCCCGACGACGAGGTCTTCTGCACCGACGGGCTCTGCACGCATGAGGCGGTGCACATCGCCGACGGCCTGGTCATGGACTACGAGGTCGAATGCCCAAAGCACGCCGGGGCCTTCGACTACCGCACCGGAGCCGCCAAGCGCCTGCCGCCATGCACCAATCTCAGGACCTATCCGGCGAAGGTCGAGGCGGGAGCGGTGATGGTGGCGGTGGAGTAGGGCGCGCTGCTAATCTCCCTCCTTGAGGGGGAGATGTCGCCGAAGGCGACAGAGGGGGTCGTCTAACGTCGAGCGCCAGCGTCCTTCCCTGACGACGATCATGTCGGCGATCTACGTGGGACGACCCCCTCTGTCCTGCCGGACATCTCCCCCTCAAGGGGGGAGATCAGCTGACACGGCCGCCTTCGCCAATCGCCAAAGAGAGACTCAAATCCCCTCGCCATCCACCAGCGGCACGTCGTCGCCTTCCCAGGGGCTCGGCAACGAACCTCGCCCCGCCGTGGGCAGCGGCATCCAGCATCTCAACTCCGGCTCGGCATATTCGACGATGCGTCCGGGCGATGAATCCGACGCCCGCCAGCCTTCCTCGCCAAACTGGTCGGCGCGCGACCAGTAGGCCATGTCGACCTCGGCCGGTCCCTGTTCGGACGAGCGCACCGTCACCAGGATGCGACTGCCGTCCCGCGGCGCGCTCGCCATGTTGCGCCAGTGGTCGGTCTCGTCCATGTGGTCTCCTCCCAAGAAGCTTCGCGGCAATAGTCGCCGCCCGCCGGGGAGGGGTCAACCCGAACTTGGCGCGAGACAGAAATATCGTTCACGGCTAATATGTTCGCCGACCGCAATCGGACGGACGACGATGGACGAAGGGTTGCCTCAAGCCACCCGTCTCGGGCCGGTCCATCTCAGGGTGACCGACATCCCGGCTGCCTTGATCGTCTGGCGCGATACGCTCGGATTGGCGGTCCTCGGCGAGGATGCCGCCACGGCGGAGCTCGGCGCCGGCGGGCGGAAGCTTATCGTGCTCCACGCCGGAGCGCGGATCGCCCTGCCGCAGAAATCGCGCGATCTCTTCCATGTCGCCATCCATGTGACGAGCCGCCGCGACCTCGCGCACACCGCCGCCCGGCTTAAGGCTTCCGGCTTGCGCTACAGCGCCCAGGACCACCTGGTTTCGGAATCGCTCTACGTTTCCGACCCGTCCGGCAACGGCATCGAGATCTGCTTCGACACGCCGGAACGCTGTCTGCGCCGCGAGGTGTCGGCCGATGGCCGCGTGGCGCTGATCGGCACCGACGGCAGCGCGCATTCCGGGCTCGAGCCGCTCGATGTCCCGGGCCTGCTGCGCGACCTCGGCAATTCGGGCCACGTTGAACCCGCAATGGCCCACGACGCCTTTATCGGCCACATCCATATGCGCGCCCGCGCGCCGGAAGAACTGATGGAATTCTATGTCGGCGTGCTCGGCTTCCGCCCGCACATCCAGTCGAGAAGCTTCGGCATGTTCGACTTCGGCACCGGGAGCCGGCCGCATATGGTCGCCTTCAATATCTGGGCGCGTGACGAGCTGCGCGAGCCGCCGCCGGGTGCCGCCGGCCTCGACCATTTCACGGTTGAGCTTGCATCGGTCGAGGAGCTGGCTGCGCTGGAACGCAGGCTCGATGCCGCCAACCTGCCGCCGAAAAAGATCGCCGGTGCCGTGGAAACCGCGGATCCGGAGGGCAATAGGCTGCGGTTCGTGCTTCGGGAAGGTTGATCGCGCCGCAGCGGACCATTGGGGAAGACAAGTGGGAGGAGGGGAGAATGACCATCAGGGTGATAGGAACCGGCTTCGGCCGCACCGGCACGGATTCGATGCGCGAGGCGCTGACCATGCTCGGCTTCGGCCCGTGCCATCACATGACGGAGGTCATGGCGCATGCGGAGCAGAAGCGGCTCTGGCGAGCGCTCGCCAAAGGCGCAGCGCCGGATTGGGATCGGCTCTTTGCCGGTTATAAATCCTGCGTCGACTGGCCCTCGGTGCATTACTGGCGCGAGCTGATCGAAGTCTTTCCGCAAGCGCGCGTCATCCTCACCTGGCGCTCGCCGGAAAGCTGGTGGAAGAGTTTCGCAAAAACCATCCTGCCGGCCGTCATTGACAGCCAGGATCAGGAGTCGTTGGGCGTCGCCCTTGTCACGAAGCAGGTTTTCGGCGGCCGTCCGCAGGACCGCGCGCATGCGATTGCCGTCTATGAGGCCAATATCGAAGCGGTGCTGAAGACGGTGCCGGCCGAGCGCCTGCTGGTTCACAAGCTGGGCGACGGCTGGGCGCCGCTCTGCGCCCATCTCGGCGTTCCGGTGCCGGACGAGCCCTATCCCAACCGCAACACCACGAAGGAGTTCCGGACGGCGCTTTCGTTGACTTGAAGAGAAGGAAGGGGAGTAGGGGAAAAAGGGAAAAAAGGGAAAAGGGAAAAAGGTATTGGCATTCGATATGCGGAGTTCACGAAGTCTGATCTTCCCAACTCCCCTACTCCCATACTTCCGTTCCGCAGGAAGGAACACCGTGATGAGCCATTTGGACAGCACCTTCCTGACCGCCTCGCAACTGGCGGCGGCGATCCGCGAGAAGAAAGTCAGCGCTTTCGAAGCGATGGAGGCGCAGCTTGCCCGCATCGCTGTCGTCAACCCGCTGCTCAACGCCATCGTCACCCTCGACGAGGAGGCGGCCCGCGCCGGAGCGAAGGCCGCGGATATGGCGGTCGCGCGCGGCGAGGCCGTCGGTCCGCTCAGCGGTGTGCCGGTCACGCTGAGGGACGGCCATGCCACCGCCGGCATGCGCACCACCGTCGGTTTGGAAGCCTTTGCCGATCATGTCCCGGCGACGGACGGCACGATTGCCGCGCGGCTGCGCAAGGCCGGCGCTATCATCATCGGCAAGACCAACGTGCCGCCCAGGCTGCGCGACCTGCAGACCGACAACCCGATCTTCGGCCGCACCGTCAATCCGTGGGACGTTACCCGGACACCCGGCGGCTCCAGCGGCGGCGCGGCTGCCGCGGTCGCCGCCGGGCTGGTGCCGCTCGAGATCGGCAGCGATGCCGGCGGCTCGATCCGGATGCCGGCGCATCTGTGCGGCGTCTATGGCTTCAAGCCGACGCAGGCGACGGTGCCGATCACCGGCAGCTACGCCGATCCGCCCGACCTGCCGCGCAGCTTCCGCCTGCTGTTCGACATCGGGCCTTTGGCTCGCGACGTCGACGATCTCATCCTGGCGCACCGCATCATCGCCGGCGCCGACGGTCTCGACACCGAAGTGCCGCCGGTAGCGACGGACGAGGCGCCGGAGCCGTCGCTGGGCAAGCTCAGGGTTGCCTTCGCGCCCGAATTTCCCGGAGTGCCGACCGCGCTCGACATCGCCGACGCGATCGCCGGCTTCGCGGGCGCCATCGAGGTCGGCGGCGCGCGGGTAGGGCAGGCATTGCCGCAGCACGATTTCGCGGCCGAGCGGGCGCTGTTTTCCGATCTCATCACCTGGTATTCGCAGGTCTTCCGGCAGCCGCGCGAAACCTCGCCCTCGCTGGCCGCCTATCTCGAGGCGCTCAACCGGCGCGACGAATTCATCTCTGCCTGGGAGCGCTTCTTCGACGGGTGGGACGTGCTGGTCTGTCCGGCGATGATGTGCACGGCCTTCCGCCACCGCGAAATGGGTGCGCCGATCCCCGTCGACGGCATCGAGACGCCCTACTGGAGCGCGCTCAGCCACGCCTGCCGCTTCAACCTGACCGGGCATCCGGCCGCCGTCATTCCAATCGGTGTCGACCGGGAGGGCCTGCCGATCGGCGCCCAGCTGGTCGGCCGCCGCCATTCGGACATGAAGCTGCTGGCCGTGGCGAAAGCGCTGGCGCGTCTCACCGACGGTTTCGTCAGGCCACCGGGATTGTGAGCGCGTGGAAACGGCGGGCTGCCTGAAAGACCAAGGGCCGCCGCCCCAGGCTCAAACATGCACGTCGCCGAACGACAGTTCGCCGTCGTCGGCGCGCATCAGGAAGGCGGCGGCAAGCATCGCGAGATAGAATACGACGACGCCGCAGACCACCACGACGCCGGGGATGGGACCGAGCGTCGCCACGCGAAAGGTGTCGAGCAGCGAGGCGCCGAAGCCTATCGGCGAGCCTTCACGCTGCAGGCTGGGCGTGGTGATCTTCAACACCCAGGCAAGCATCAGGATCGTGTACATGAAGACGTAGTTGCGGCGCAGCCTCCGGACCAGCGCCGCGCGCTGCGAGATGAGGAAGCGCGGCGAGCGCAGGCCTTCGCCGAGGATGGCGAGCCAGTTGGAGGCGAAATCCGGCTGCGGCGAAAAGATCTGCGCGAAATAATAGCGCTCGAACTGACGCACCCGCGCCCGATAGACGTCGAAGAACCGGTAGCGGCGCGCTTCGATCCATAGAAGCAGCGTGATGAGCAGCATGGCGAAGAGCAGCACGCCGTGATGCGCCGAAGGCGTCGACAGCGATACGGACAGCATCGCCGCCACCACGGTGATCGCCCAATTGCTGGTGCGATCGAGCCGGTCGCGCCAGCCCGCCATGCGCCCGATCTCCGCGCGGTGGAAATGCGACATGGTGGTTGCGAATTCGGACGAAGTGAGCTTCAGCGCGAATGCATCGGAGCCCCTTGGCGGCGCCGCTGCTTCGGCTGGCTTTACGGTCTGGACCTGCGACATCCCCTTGCCACGTGCCTCCCGCCGTGGCCGGCCGTTGAGCCGGCCACACCCCCTATAGCACAATGTGGGGCCGGCAGAAATGTTCCTGCCGACGCTCTCCGACGGAAGCTCTTATGCGCTCAGCCAGACCCGTTCGGCCACGCGATGATCGCTGAGCAGGAAGTTGGGATTGGGAACGAATCCCTTCACCTCCTGGCGCGCCGCGTCGATCCAGCTGGCGAAGGCCGGGATGATGGTCGGGCACTCGTCATGGATCATCTGCTGCAGCTCGAAATAGACCTCGCGGCGTTTTGCCGGATCGGCCAGTGAGCGCGACTCCGTCAGCCTTCTGTCGAAGCTGTCGTTCTTCCAATGCGTCTCGTTCCACGGCGCGCCCGAGGCGTAGACTGAGGAGAACATCATGCTCGCCGACGGCCGCCCGGCCCAGAAGGAAGCCACCCCTGGCTTCTTCAGCCACACGTCGCTCCAGTAGCCGTCATCGGGCTCGCGCTTGACATTGATGGTGATGCCGGCGGGCTTGGCCGATTGCGCGAAAAGCTCGGCCGTGTTGACCGCCTGCTCGAACGCCACGGGGGCGGCGTGCAGCTCGAGGGTAAGATCGCTCTTGCCGGCCTTCTTGAGGTGAAAACGGGCCCTGTCCGGATCGTAGCCGCGCTGCGCGATGTTCGGATTGAAGCTCGGATCGCCGGCAGCGATCGGATGGTCGTTGCCGACCCGTCCGAAGCCGGCCATCAGCAGCTTCACCATCTGCTCGCGGTCGAGCGCGTGCTTGAGCGCCAGCACGACATCGGGGTTGTTGAACGGCTCCTTCGTGGCGTCCATCGGCAGCGAGAAATGCTGCTTGCCTTCGGTGACCAGCAGATAGGCGCGCGGGTCCTTCTTGAGCAGTGGAGCGATCTTGTAGTCGATGCCGTTGACGATGTGCACCGAGCCGCCTTGAAGAGCCGAGACGCGTGCCGCGGCGTCGTTGATCACGACCGTCTCGACCGTATCGACATGGCCGCGATCGCCGCGCCAGTAGGTCTCGTTGCGTGCGGCGGTGGCGTGCACGCCGGGCTGGAAGGCGGTGAGCTTGAACGGACCGGTGCCGATCGCTTTCGACCAGTCGGCGAAGCCTGCCGGCACCATGGCGAAATGCAGATCCGACAGCACATAATCCATGTCGGGATTTGCCGATTTGAGCAGAATCTCGACTTGCGTCGGCGAGATGGCCCGCACTTCCGCGACGTCGGCGACCAGACCCTTGGCCTTCGACTTGGTCTTGTCGCCGATATGCAGGCCAAGCGAGTATTTGACGTCGTCGGCGTCGAACGTCTTGCCGTTGTGAAACTGCACGCCCTGCCTGAGATTCAGGATCCAGCGCTTGTTGCCGTCGCTGGCTTCCCAGCTTGCCGCGAGCTCCGGCGCCGGCTTGCCGTCATCGCCGATCTCCACCAGCGTGTTGTAGACCTGGCGCGACACGTTGATGGAAAAAGTGCCGATCAGCTGCGTCGGGTCCAGCGTGTCGGCGGAGCTGCCGCCGTTGAGGCCAAGGCGCAGAGCGCCGCCCTTGCGCGGCGCCTCGGCAAGGCCGCTATGTGGAAACGCCGCCGTGGCGAAGGCAGCCGCAGCGGCCGTCTTGATGAAGCTGCGGCGGTTCATGCTGTCCAGGCTCGAGAAGACGCTTCTGTCGTTCATGTCATTCTCCCATTGGTTCAGTAGGCGCCAAGGACTTCGTTGCCCATCAGCGGCTGTGGCGGCAGCCGCCGGTCGAGAACCGAGCTCAGTGCGCGCGCCTGCGCGCCGAGTGCTCGCTCGGGGAACAGGTTCCAGTGCTCCCAGGGGTCTTCGCGAAGATCGAACAGCTCCCCCCAGGCCGGCTGGTTGGGATAGCGGGTGAACCGCCACTCCTTGGAGATGATCGACTGGTTGTAGAGGCAGGCGTCACGTCGCGGATGATATTCACCGAACAGGAAGTCGCGGACGTCGGCGACCCGGCCGTCGATCAGCGGCTTGAGATCGGTGCCGTCGGTCGCGGGCGCCGGCAGGCCGAGCAGCGATGCGATGGTCGCGAACAGGTCGAGGTGGCTGGTCAGCGCATCGAGGTTTGTTCCGGCGCGGATGCCTGGACCGCTAAGAACCAGCGGGACCTGCAGCAGTTGTCGGTAGGGCGGCGGCCCCTTGCGCAGCAGCCCGTGGTCGCCGAGCAACTCGCCATGATCGGCGGTAAACAGCAGGAAGCTGTCATCGAGCACGCCAACGTCGTCCAGGGCCGCGAGCAGCCGCCCGACGGCATCGTCGATCATCTGGATCATGCCATGCGTGTGGGCGATTGCGATGGCCAGCGTTTCGTCGGAGATATCGTCGGTGCGCAGGAGGAAGCCCTGCTCGCGCGGCTGCTCGCCGGAGGCGATGTAGGGCACTTTCGTCGGATCGTCGCCTTCGCCGAGATAGGCCGGCATCCGCTCCAACTCGCCCGCCCGGATGGTCGGCGTGGGCATTTGCTCCGGTCGGAACAGGTCGCAATAGGGCCGGGGCGGGGCGAAGGGGTGGTGCGGGTCCGGAAACGAGACGAACAGGCCGAACGGCTCTGCCTGCTTGCCCTGGCGCTCGATGAAGTCGATCGCCCGATCCGCGATCCAACTGGTGTAGTGCAACTCGGGCGGCACCGCGCTTTTCCAGACTTCGTTCAGATCCTGCGCCCGGCTGTCGGGACTGGCGTCGGGCTCGTAGAGGTCCACCACTTCGGGGTGGTTGCGCTTGAGCCAGGCGGCGTAGTGGCCGGCGCGAGTGGCTTCGTTGGCTTCGCCCATGACGAGGTCGACGGCATCGAAGCCGAAATAGGGACCGTGCCAGTCCTCGCAGCCCGGCCTTTCCCAATAGGCAAGCGATTCCGGCATGTCGCGTTCGACGGGCGCGAGCAGTGGCTGAAAGTGCAGCTTTCCGACGCCTTTTGTGGCGTATCCGGCAAGCGACAGCGCCTGCCACAGATTAGGGAGCCGATCGTCGAGCGCCACGCCATTGCGCCACAATCCGTGATGGCGTGGATAGAGCCCTGTTGCCATGGTCGCTCGGCTTGGCGAGCAAATCTGGTTAGGCGTGAAGTGCCGATGGAAGGTTGCGCCGCGCGCGGCGATGCGGTCGATGTTTGCGGTATGGGCGACGCGGTTGCCGGTGACCGAGAGCGCGTCGTAGCGCATCTGGTCGGCACAGATGAAGATGACATTGGCTCGCTTCACGACGGCTCCGTCAGTTTCTGCCAAGCTTGCAGCTAGGGCCCGAAACGCAGCGAAATCAAAGATCAAGATTTTGGTCCGGTATGTGCTAATCCTATACCGGGAGGACGAGATGCGTTTTTCCGGGCTCAGCGTTCGTCAACTGGAGGCCTTCGAGGCAACGATGGTGGCCGGCTCCGTGTCGGGCGCTGCGATCGCGCTCAACGTCTCGCAGCCGAGCGTCAGCCGGCTGCTGCAGGAGCTGGAGATCGATACCGGCCTCAGCCTGTTCGATCGCTCGCACGGTCGGCTCGTTCCGACCGAGCAGGGCCTGCTGTTCTACGGCGAGGTCGGCAAGACGTTTCATGGCGTGCGCAACCTCATGATGGCGGCGCAGGAGATCAGGGAACTGAAGCGCGGCGTCGTGCGGATCGGGACGCTGGCGGCGATGTCCTTCAAGATCGTGCCGGATGCGATCCAGCAGCTTCGGACGCGCTTTCCGGAGGCAAGGACCACCATCGCGGTGCGCAGCTCGACGGAGATCGTCTCCTCCGTCGCCTCGCGCCTGACCGACGTCGGCCTGGTGGACGCGGGCGTTTCTTTCCTGGACGCCAAATGCGTCGCCACTTTCGAACGCAATAGCGTCTGTGTCATGGACCAGAAGCATCCGCTCGCCGAGAGCGAAGGCGTCCGGCTGGAGGATTTTTCCCGCTATCCTTTCGTGTCGCTGGGCGAGCTCTATTTCCGGCGCAGCCGCGACGGCGCGAGGCTACTCGAAGTGACCGCGGCCAACACCGTCGCCGACATCTTCCAGTCGTTCTTGGCCTGCGCGCTGGTCAGGGGGGGCCCTTCGCTGGCTGTGGTCGATCCGTTCACTGCGGGCTTCTATTCCGAGTTCGGACTGGCACTCAGGCCAATCCAGTTCGACATTCCGTTTCGCATCTCGATCATCGTCAATGATCGGTCGGCGACGGGGGCGGCGGCCGGCAAGGTCATCGAGGCGATGACCGATCTGATCGGCCGTTAATCATCATTGCCGGCCGCCGGTCATGGATGCTTCCTATCGCTGAGCGGCTGATATCGGAAACGGCACCACTTCGGCCTCGGGCCGGGCATAGAGGGCGGTCGCGACCGCCTCGATCACAAGGTCGAGCGCCGCAAGCGCCGTGCGGCTGGTCTCGTCGTCGCCGCGCAGATAATGGCAGGCCCTGTCGAGGTGCAGGTGGGCGGCGGCAAAGTCGCTTTTCATTAGCTTCTCCTTATTGCCCCGCCGTGCCGCGACCATGCGTGAGTCGCTTTACCGACAAGCAAAGATGGGCGGCAGCATTTGAATCGAATTGTACGCGACGTCGAAGCTGCTTGAGAGAGGCGGGCGGAGCCGGAACTGCCCGATCCCTCCGCGCCTGTGAGGAAGTTGTCCGGCAGGGTAGAGGAGGCGCTGTCCCACCGGCATCCCAGCCCTTGCAGGCACCTCCATGGCGGTTAAAAGTGACTTGCTTTGGAGATAGGTTGAATCGACGTTGGCCCTCCACGGCGCCCCCTCCGTCCTGCCGGACATCGCCCCCACAACGGGAGAGAGTGGCAGTTCCACCGCCGTGCAACCGATGCATGTGCGAAACCGTTATGGCGAGGATAATCGAGGGGTGCGGCAATTGTCCTTCATGCCCAACCGGCGCCGGCCGGTTTGTCTCGCGCTTGCGGCGGCGGCGCTTGCATCGATGCCGGCCGCCGCCTTCGCCGCCGAAAAAACCGGCATGTCGAGCGAAGGCATCTTCGTTCTCGAAGTCATTTTGCTGCTCGTCGTCGGCCGAGGCATCGGCGAATTGCTGGAGCGCCTCGGCCAGCCGGCGGTGATGGGACAGCTGATCGGCGGCATCCTGCTCGGGCCCTCGCTGCTCGGCTGGCTGTGGCCCGCGGCCGAGCGGCTGGTCTTTGCCGGCGATGCCGCGCAGAAGTCGATGATCAACGCCATCGCCCAGTTCGGCGTGCTGATGCTTCTGCTGCTGACCGGCATGGAGACGGACCTGAGGCTGGTGCGCCGGGTCGGCCGCGCGTGCTTTTCCATCTCCGCCACCGGCGTCGCCGTGCCCTTCGCGCTCGGCTTCGTGGCGGCGCAGTTCATGCCGGCCTCGCTGCTCGCCACCGGCAGCGAGCGCATCGTCTCCGGCCTGTTCCTCGGCACCGCGCTTTCGATCTCCTCGGTCAAGATCGTCGCCATGGTGGTGCGCGAGATGAACTTCATGCGCCGCGACCTCGGCCAGATCATCGTCTCCTCGGCCATCATCGAGGACACGATCGGCTGGGTGATCATCGCCATCACCATCGGCATCGCCACGCATGGCCGCATCGAGCTCGCCAGCCTCGCTTTCACGCTCGCCGGCGTCGCCGCCTTCATGGCCTTTTCCTTCACGCTCGGCCGCCGCATCGTCTTCGACGCCATCCGCTGGACCAACGACACCTTCCGCTCGGAATACGCGGTGGTCACCGTCATCCTCGCCATCATGGGCGGCATGGCGCTGGTCACCGACCTGATCGGCGTGCATACGGTGCTTGGTGCCTTCGTCGCCGGCATATTGGTCGGCGAGTCGCCGATCCTGTCGCGTCACATCGAGGGGCAATTGCGCGGCGTGATCACGGCACTCTTCATGCCGGTGTTCTTCGGCGTCGCCGGTCTCTCGGCCGACCTCACGGTACTCGTCGATCCCGAGCTTGCACTGCTCACCGTGGCGCTGGTGGCGATCGCCAGCCTCGGCAAGTTCGGCGGCGCCTTCATCGGCGCGGAGGTAGCGGGCATGAGCCGCAGCGAGGGCATCGCCGTCGGCTGCGGCATGAATGCGCGGGGCTCGACCGAGGTCATCGTCGCCTCGATCGGTCTGTCGATCGGCGTGATCTCGCACACGCTTTTCACCATGATCGTCACCATGGCCGTGATCACCACCTTGGCCATGCCGCCGACATTGCGCTGGGCGCTGGGGCGGCTGCCGATGGGGGAGGAGGAGAAGAAAAGGCTGGAGCGCGAGGAGGTCGACCAGCGCGGCTTCATCACCAATCTGGAGCGGCTGCTGGTGGTGGTCGACGAGGGCGTCGTCGGCCGCTTCGCCGCCTACCTCGCCGGTGTCATCGGAGCCGGCAAGCCGACGACCGTGCTCCGTACAAGCGGCGAAAGCGAAGCCGACCCCGTCGAGGCGGCGCATCTGGACGAGATCGAGAAAGGCGCTGAGCAGGGCCGCGAGGCGGCGAAGGAAGCCGACGAGGAGCCCGCGCATGAAGCCCCCCTCACGCGTCGAACGCATGACGCTCCGCTCTCCGCCGAGGCGGTCGCCAAGGAGGCGCGCAAGGGCTACGGCATGCTGCTCATCGGCCTCGGCCGGGCGGTGACCGCGAAGGGCGGCTTCTCGCGCCGGCTGAACGAGGTCGCCGGCGCTTTCGAGGGCCCGCTCTGCCTGGTGCTGAAGCCGGCCGGCGCCGGCCGGCAGATGCCGCGCCTTGGGCCGGGATCCGGCAGGATCCTGGTGCCGGTCAACGGCACGGCGAATGCACGCCGCGGCGCGGAACTTGCGTTTGCCGTCGCCTCGGTCACCAGCGCGCCGGTCAAGGTCCTCTATGTCGCGCGTCCGGGTCGCGACGAACCGCGCGACACCGTCTCGCATCGCCGCAGGGAGGCTGTGCTGAAGGACATTGTCGCGCTTGCCGACCGTTATGGCGTCGAGATCGAGACGGCCATCCGCTCGAGGGCCGCCGCCGCCGATGCCATTGCCCGTCAGGCGGGCAGGAACGTGGCGCTGATCGTCATGGGCGTGGCGCGGCGGCCGGGCGAGGAACTCATCTTCGGCGAGACGACGAGCGGCGTGCTGCAACGCTGCCCGTGTCCGGTGATGCTGATCTCCGACGCGCGGCTGCGCCGCGACGACGAGGGCAGGGAGGCGCTGAGGTCAGGTACGGGCACGGGCTGAGGGCAGCTTCGGCCTGACGGTTCCAACAGCTGACGGCCGCGCTTCACTTGCCTTCGAAAAAGCGATGGATCGCGGCGTCCAGCTTGCCGATGAGCTCGGCGTTGCGCGTGCTGCCGGCCCAGATCAGTGCATTGAGCCGCATGTCCTTGTTGAGGAAGTTCACCTTGCGGGATTCCAGCAGATATTGCGCGACTTCGAAGTGGCGTCCCTTGATCGCCTCGATGAGCGCGCTGTTGCGTCCCGTCTTGTCGGCGAGATTGACGTCGGCGCCATGCTCGACCAGCAGCTTGACGATATCGACATGCCCGTTCCTTGCGGCTTCGATGAGCGGCGTCCTGCCGTAATAGTCGGCGCGGGCGTCGATATCGATCTGCGGATGCTTCATCAGCGCCCGGATACAGGCGAGGTGACCCCTGGCCGCCGCCAGGCTCAATGGCGTGCTCTTCCATTTATTCCTGGAGTTCACGTCGACCGCCGGGTGGCCGATCAACGTTTCGAGCACGGCGGTGCGGCCGTTATGCGCCGCGAGGTGCAGGCTTGACCAGCCGTCTTCATCGGTCTGGTTGATATCCGCGCCCGCCGCGAGCTCCGCGCGCGAGGCTTCGGCATCGCCGCTCTCGGCCGCGACCAGCAAGCGGGACCAATTCCTTGTTTCTGCGGCTTCCAGGCCTGTGTCCACTGCAATATCCCCGACCACGGATCGCGCCGGCCCGGCCGGCATTCAGATGCAGCGTCTTCTCGCGCGGAGAGTTTCACACTCGCCGTCATCGGGCAATGGATTTCGCGTCGGCGGTGCGGGCAATCTACCCTCGAGGGGAGATGCCCGGCAGGGCAGGTCCTGCCGCGTGGATCGCCGGCACCCCATGCGACAGAGAGGGGTCGGCGCTTCACGCGCCGCGACCCCCTGTGTTGCCTTCGGCGACATCTCCCCCTCAAGGAGGGAGATTCATCGCGCTATGCCATCTGCAGCCGCTGCCGGCTTGGCTGCGGCGGAAAGGCGATCGCGATGCCGGCGGCGCCCAGGCCGACCAGCGCCGAGCCGATGAACAGCCAGGAATAGCTGGCATAGGCGTCGTAGATCATGCCGCCGGCGAGCGGGCCGAACGACATGCCGAGGCTGGAGAGCATGGTGGCGGCGCCGAACACCGTGCCGATGATGCGCGGCCCGAAATATTCGCGTGCCAGCACCGCATAGAGCGGCATGACGCCGCCGTAGGTGGCGCCGAAGATGACGGCCAGGACGTAGAACTGCTCGAGCCGGCCGACCGCGAGATAGGCGGCGATCACGGCGGCCTGGATGGCAAGGCCGGTGATCAGCACCGGCTTGACCCCCAGCCGGTCGCCGAGCACGCCGTAGAGCAGGCGTCCGCCAAGGCCGGCAAGGCCCTCGACGCTATAGATCGAGACGGCAGCCATCGGCGCAACGCCGCAGGCCATCGCATAGCTGACCATGTGGAAGATCGGCCCCGAATGCGCTGCGCAGCAGGCAAAGAAGGTCATGCCCAGAACCAGGAACTGCGGCGAGCGCAGCGCCTGGCTGACGCTCATGCCGGGGTCGTCGGCGGCACGCGCCGGCATGCCGCTGTCGGCCGCCGCGCCAGCCACCGGCGGCTGGCGTACCAGGAAGACGGCGGGCAGCAGGAGCACCCAGGCCATGACGCCGATGTCGAACATGGCGGTCCGCCAGTCATAGGCCGAGATCAGCCAGCGCGCGAAGGGCGAGATGGTCATCGGCGCCACTCCCATGCCGGCCGAAACCAGCGACACGGCAAGGCTGCGGTTGGTGTCGAACCAGGCGGTGGTGAGCGCGATCATCGGAGCGAAGAACGCGCTGGCCGCCAGCCCGACGATCACGCCGTAGCTGAGCTGGAAGATCAGCAGCGAGTTGGCGCGGCTCGCCACCACCAGCGCCAGCCCGAGCAGCACCGCGCCGGCAAGCACGACGGGGCGGGCACCGACGCGGTCATAGATCGCGCCCCAGGCGAAGCCGCCGACGCCCATCACCAGAAAATTCAGCGTCATGGCGCTGGAAATGCCGGCGCGCGACCAGCCGGTGCCGATCGACATCGGCTCGAGAAAGATCGCCAGCGAGAACATCGCGCCGAGCGCCACACAGGTCATCAGCGCGCCGGCCGCGATGATGACCCAACGATAGGAAGGATTCATGATTTTCTCCCGTGCCCTAAGGCATCCTGTTTGATGCGGCACGGTTTTTCCAGGTCCATCGCGCCGCTTGCGTCCGAAGGACGCCGCGGCAGACACCGATCCTACAATCTGGTTGCATTATTTATCCGGATTTTTGGGGGATGTTGGCCGATCGCCTTATGCTGGCGTTCCTTCACACCCCCTTCTGTCCTGCCGGACAGTCCGGTAGGACAGAGGGGGGTGCCTCGCGCCGACCCTCTTTAACTGTCAGCAGTCTTCCGCACCCACATTGACCGCGCATCAGGCCCTTCTAGATTGAGCCGCAGCAATCGGGAGGAGGCAAACGCCATGCAACTCTACCGCGGCCGGCTCATCGATCACCTTCATCTGGTAGTGCGCGACGTCAAGGCGAGCCGGCGTTTCTACGGCGCGGTGCTCGAGGTGCTGGGCGTCCCGATCGGCGGCGAGGCCGAGGATTATTTCTGGGCGGACGAACTGTTCGTTTCCAGCGCCGATAGCCGCGCGGCCCAGGGCGTGCTCACCGGCCGTCACCATCTCGCCTTCCAGGCCAAGGACCGCGCCATGGTCGACGCCTTCTACCACGCGGGCCTTGCCGCCGGCGGCAAGGACAACGGCGCCCCGGGCGAGCGTCCCTACCACCCCGGCTACTACGCCGCCTTCCTGCTCGACCCCGATGGCAGCAACATCGAGGCGGTGTTTCATGGCGAGGCGAAGCGTAGTGCGCCGGCGGTGGAGCTCAGTTTTTAGCGCGGCGGCGGGCGCCGTTATCTCCCCCACAAGGGGGGAGATAGCGCGACGCACAACCCCTCGGCTACTTGCTCGCCACCTCGTCGGAGCATCGGGGCTGGGCATCGGCAGGCATGACTTCGAAACCGGCGGCGATGAGTTGCAGCTTCGTTTCCTCGAAATGCCGCTTGGCGCCGCTGTCGATCGCGGCCGGTGCTATCCCGTCACCAATCCGGACGCCATCCGCGTCATCCGCGAGGCGGCCATGCTGGTGCCGATCCGCTAAAATCCATCGATCGGCGGGTGCCTCGTGCAATGGCCATGACCGCCAAAGCGGACGCTATTCCTTCACCGCGCCCGTCATCGATGAGACGTAGTGCTCGACGAAGAACGAATAAAGCACCACCACCGGCAGCGAGCCGATCAGCGCGCCTGCCATCAGCGCTCCCCATTCATAGACGTCTGAGCGGACGAGCTCGGTGAGCACGCCGACCGGAACCGTCTTCTTCTCCGACGACTGGATGAAGGTCAGCGCGTAGATGAATTCGTTCCAGGACAGCGTGAAGGCGAAGATGCCGGCAGAGATCAGGCCCGGTACCGACAGCGGCAGCACGATCTTGGTCAGGATCTGCCAGCGGGTGGCGCCGTCGATCAGCGCGCATTCCTCCAGTTCGAAGGGGATCGAACGGAAGTAGCCCATCAACAGCCAGGTGCAGAACGGGATCAGGAAGGTCGGGTAGGTGAGGATCAGCGCGAAGGGCGTGTCGTAGAGACCGAGGTTGAACACCATCACCGACAGCGGGATGAACAGGATCGAGGGCGGCACCAGATAGGCGAGGAAGACGGCAAGGCCGACCTGGCGGGCGCCGGAGAACCGCAGCCGCTCGATCGCGTAGGCGGCGAGCACCGCAGCCGCCAGCGACAGGAAGGTGGCCGCCGTCGATATGATCACCGTGTTGAGCAGCCAGCCGGGGTAGGAGGTCTCCAGGAGCAGATAGCGTATGTGCTCCAGCGTCGGATGCACGACCCAGAACGGATTGTAGTTCACATAATCGGTCATCTCGACATTGGGCTTAACCGCCGTGATCGTCATCCAGTAGAACGGGAACAGGAGGACGATGAGAAACACCAGCAGCGGCAGATAGACCGTGACCACCCGGCGCGGCAGGCTCTGCAGATAACCCATGCCGCCTTCGTCGGTGTCCAGGCGCTCGACTTCTCTGATCGCGGCCATGTCAGTCTCCGCCGCCTTGCTGCCACCTGCGCCGTTGCAGGCCGAAATAGCTGAACAGGATCGCCGCCAGCAGGAAGGGGATCATGGCGACCGCGATGGCCGCGCCTTCGCCGAGCTGGCCGCCGGCAATGCCGCGCTGGAAGGACAAGGTCGCCATCAGGTGGGTGGCGTTCACCGGCCCGCCGCGGGTCAGCACATAGATCAGCTGGAAATCGGTGAAGGTGAAGAGCACCGAGAAAGTCATGGTAATGGCGATGATCGGCGTCAAAAGCGGCAGCGTCACATGGCGAAACAACTGCCAGCGGCTGGCGCCGTCGAGCGTGGCGGCTTCATAGAGCGACTGCGGGATGGTCTGCAGGCCGGCAAGCAGCGTGATGGCGACGAACGGGATGCCGCGCCAGACATTGGCCGCGATGACGGAAGCGCGCGCGTTGGTCGGATCGCCGAGGAAGTTGATGCGGTGGTCGATCAGCCCCATCTGCTGCAGCGCCCAGGACAGGATCGAGAACTGCGAATCGTAGATCCACCAGAAGGCGATGGCCGACAGCACCGTCGGCACCACCCAGGGCAGCAGCACCACCGCGCGGAAGAACGACTTGAAGGGCAGCTTCTCGTTGAGGATGAGAGCCAGCCAGAGGCCGAGCACGAATTTCAGGATCGAAGCGCTGACCGTGTAGAGCACGGTGTTGAAGACCGACAGCCAGAACACGCTGTCGCTCCAGAGATATTCATAGTTCTCGACGCCGATATAGATGCCGGGCCGGCCGATGCGCGTGTCGGTGAAGCCAAGCCAGACGCCGAGTCCCAGCGGATAGGTGAGAAAGACCAGGAGCAGCGCCGCCGCCGGCAGCATGAAGCCGAGACCAAGAGTGTTCCGGCTCTCGGCAAGTCGCGAAAGCATCGACGGACGCCGCTGAACGGCAACGGATGGCACGGCCATGGGCGCGAATTCCTCGCAAGATGCGGTGGAGTGGTGGTGGCCGCGTGGTCCTTCCGTGCCCCGGAAGATCCCGACGCGGCCACCCTTGCTTCAGGTGCCCGGCAGGATCAGACGCGATAATAGCGGTTGGCGCGCTTTTCGGCCTCTTCCATCGCCTCTTGCGGCGTCGCCTGTCCCGTCACCGCCTTGGCGAACATGTCGACCAGCACATAGTCGGCCATGGTCGCGGCCGAGGCATAGCCGAGCGGCCCGGCATAGCCGTTGGGTCGCAGCGTCGCCGAGGCTTTCGCGTAAGCGGCATTGTTCGGGTCGGCCTTCCACACCGGATTGTTGTCGAAAGCCTTCAGCGTCTGGCAGCAATAGCCGGCCGACGACGTGATCCAGTCCGACATCTGCGGGTCCTCGAACATGAACTGCAGATAGGCTTTGGCCGCGTTGGGGTAGGGCGTGTAGTTGAAGATGACGGCCGTGGTCACCTGGAACAGCTCGACCGATTTCCCGACCGGACCGATCGGCAGATTGGTGGTGCGGATGTCCTTGGCTATTTCGGCCAGCTTCGGGTCGTTGTCCTTGTTGACCTTGGCGGTGTTGTAGGCCGAGATGCCGTTGGCGATCACGCTTATTTCGCCGGCCAGGAAGGCGCGGTTGTTGTTGACGTCGAGCCAGCTTTCCGTGCCGGGGATGAAGGTCTTGTAGAGCTCCTGCGCATACTGGATCGCCTTGAGCGTCTCGGGGCTGTTGATCGTCACCTTGCCGGCTTCGTCGACCATCTGGCCGCCATGGCTCCATAGCAGCCAATGCGCATAGTTGTTGCCGTCGCCGACGCCGTGGCCATGGGTGAACCCGGCGGGATGGCCCTTTGCCTTGAGCGCCTTGCACAGCTCGAGGAAACCCGCCGTGTCCTTCGGGAATTCCGAGAAGCCGGCCTCCTTCACCCAGCTTTCGCGATAGACGATGGCGTTGCCGATGGTGGCGAGCGGCAGGCCGAGGAACTTGCCCTCGCGCGTCGCATACTGCTTCGGGCCGTCGTGCCAGCCGCCATACTTCTTGCCGAGATGGTCGCCGAGTTCGGTCACGTCGAGCAGCTTGTCTGGATATTGGTGCGGGTCGTCGAACCAGACGAACATCAGGTCGGGACCGGAGCCGACATTGGCGGCGACGGCCGCCTTGGGCCGGATGTCTTCCCAGCTCTCCTTGTCGACGCGCACCTCCACGCCCGTCGCCTCGGTGAACCGCTTCGTATTCTTCAGCCATTGGTCCTCGTCGCCCTGCACGAAAGGCGACCAGCGCAGCAGCCGGAGCTTGGCGCCTTCCTCCGGCTTGTAGGTGAGGCCCTCCTGGGCGAAGGCGCTCGAGCCGACGAAGCGGCTGCCCAAGGCTCCGGCGGCCGCGCCGGCGGTCGTGCGGATCACGTCGCGTCTGGTGAACTTCATGCTCGTCTCCTCCTGTGGGTTTCCTCGTTGCGTGGTCTATGGCGCCGCTTCGATCCGCTGGCCCGTTTCGCCGTGAAACAGATGAATGGGGCCGGGTTCGACCGACAGCCGGATGGTTTCTCCCGGCGCGAAGGAATGGCGTTCCCGGAAATTGGCGACGATATCCTCTCCGCCCGCCGTCCGGCCGATGATCTGCACTTCCGAGCCGGTCGGCTCGATCACCACCACGGTGACCGGAATGCCGTCCTCGGCCAGCCGCAGATGCTCGGGCCGAACGCCGAGCACGACGGCTTCGCCGTTGCCGATCGCGGGTGGTTTCGACAGAGGCACGGAGACGCCACCCGCGCCCCGGAACGACGACGGCGCGCCGTCATTGGCGAATGTGCCCTTGAGCAGGTTCATGGCCGGCGAGCCGATGAAGCTCGCGACGAAGAGGTTGTTCGGCCGGTCGTAGAGCTCGAGCGGCGGCCCGATCTGCTCGACGAGGCCGTCATGCATGACGACGATCTTGTCGGCCATGGTCATGGCCTCGATCTGGTCGTGCGTGACATAGATCGTCGTCGTCTTCAGCCGCTGGTGCAGTTCCTTGATCTCGGCGCGCATCTGGACCCTGAGCTTGGCGTCAAGGTTGCTGAGCGGCTCGTCGAACAAAAACACCTGCGGATTGCGCACGATCGCCCGGCCCATGGCGACGCGCTGCCGCTGGCCGCCCGAAAGCTGGCGCGGATAACGCGACAGAAGCGGCACCAGCCCGAGGATCTCGGCCGCGCGCTTCACCCCGGCATCGCTCTCCGCCTTGGCCACTCCCTTCAGCATGAGCGAGAACGCCATGTTTTCGGCAACGGTCATGTGCGGATAGAGCGCGTAGTTCTGGAAGACCATGGCCACGTCGCGCTCCTTCGGCGCAACATCGTTGACGACACGGCTGCCGATCGAAATATGGCCGCGGGAGATTTTTTCCAGCCCGGCAATCATCCGCAGAAGCGTCGATTTTCCGCAGCCCGACGGCCCGACCAGCGTGACGAACTCGCCGTCCTCTATGTCGACGCTGACGCCGTGCAGGATCTGGGTGGCTCCGAACGACTTGTAGACATCGCCAATCGCGACAGACGCCATCGAACTCCTCCCGATGGTCCCTGCGGGTTTCGCGGGGAGCCGTTTCCAATCAAGGTGTGGCTGAAACGGATGCCGGCAAGCATCCACCACTGGCGTCGGCGACGTTTGCCCCAGCTCCCCCCGGGTCACGCGACTGTGAAACGGTAGCGCTACCAAACCCGCCTGTAAAGCTGCGGCGCATGCCCTTAGACTTTCGTCTCAAAGGGCAAATGAGCCAGCCTGCCGTGAGCTAAGTCAATCCAGGGCTGTGCCGGATGGCCACTAATCAGGTCGGCGAAGAAGGCTGAATGCGCATTAGCAAGTACTAAGGTGTAGATTTCAACCTGGCCGAGAAAGAGCCGACAGTTCCCGTTTCCGCGCAGACGGGATTGGCAGCTGTCCCATTCGAGATGCGGTAATGCTGATAGCGGTGCTTCCGGTGTGGCCCTGCTGCCACCGCGGGAAGGGGCGCGGCCGCTCCTTGGCCGTGTTCACCCGCCGATCAGAAACGCCGCAATCAGCTTCTGCAAGTTCCCGCCCGGACCGAACTCGACCTTGTCGAAGTCGCGGCTGGCCCGGCGCTGCGCCTTGGAAAGCTGGTCGAGATAATTCGTCAGCTCCGCCCTGATCTTGGTGCAGCCGGGGTCGTCGGCAACGGTGAGGCCGGTGCTGAAGGCGACGATCTTGTCCACCATGTCGACGATGCCGGCGCCGTGGACCTTCTCGTGTGCGGCGAGGCTGGCGGCAAACGCGTCCCACCGCGCCTGCACGGCGGGGGCAAGTTTTGCGGCGGGCTTGGGCAACGTGTAGGTGATGATCAGCTTCGGGCGAGCGGTCTTCAGCACGCAGGCGCCGCCTTGGGTCTGATAATCGCGCTGCCAGGTCAGCTTGAAGTTGGTCTGCGCGATTGCCCGCCGCCCGTTGCCGGCCGAGTCCCTGCCGATCACAGGGCCTTTCTCGCCGATCGAGACATAGAGCGCCTCCACGCTTTGTCCTGAGATCGCATAGGTCTCGACCTTCTCGCTCGGCTTCCATTGGGCGAGGGCGGGTGAAGAGAGGAGCAGGGCGGAAAGCAGCAAGACGGATTTCATGAGGACTCGGCAGAATTCCGGGACGAGCCTCCGTGCATAGCGGTTGTCGGGGCAAGAGCAAAGACGGCGCGGCGCTTTCGCCCGCAAGGCGGAGACAACGCGCCGGCGCCGTCGGAACCTGCTCCACCCGTCCGCCGTTTCCTTGTCATCGTTCCGCCCCAGGGAGACAAGGATGACCCGCAACGAGATCATTTCCGTTCTTGGCCCTGTCGACGAGGCCGTCATCGCCGACGTCGCGCTCACCGGCGCCAGCCTCGAGGAATTGCGCGAGGCCTTCGCCTGGATCGGCGCCGACGAGGCGCTGATGAACGAGGGTCGCGCGATGCCGGGCGCCAGGGTAGCGCGGCTGATCGAGATTCTCGAACCGCCCGAGGACGAGGCCGAAGCGCCGAGCGGGACGGAGTAGAGCGCGAATCCTGATCTCCCCCCTTGAGGCCTGAGGGGTCATCTCACGCAGATCGCCGACGTTGTATTCCTCCGCGCAACGCGCCGGCACTTCACGCGCAGCGATCGCTCCGTCGCCTTCGGCGACAGATACTTCGCTCGGTGCACCTTGTCCCGCAAGGCTAGGTGACTCCCCTACTTGCTCCTCCGACACCTCGGGCATAGCTTCTTCCCGCCTTGGGGGAGGAGGCTACCTTGGACACCAATGTCGTCATTGTCGGCGCGGGACCGGCGGGGCTGGCTGTCGGGGCCTGCCTGAAGCGGGCCGGAGTCGATTTCATCATCCTCGAAAAGGCGAGCGAGCTGGCGCCGGCCTGGCGGCGGCATTACCGGCGGCTGCACCTGCACACGGTGAAGTCCTTCTCGTCACTCCCTTTCGTGCCGTTCCCGAAAAGCCACCCTCGCTACGTTCCGCGTGAAAAAGTGGTTGCCTATCTCGATGCCTATGCCGCGCGTTTCAGCCTGGAGCCGCGCTTCGGCGTCACGGTGAAATCGATCCGCCGGGCGGGCGAAAAAGTCGTGGTCGAGACCGATGCCGGTTCTTTCAACGCCCGCAAGATCGTGATCGCCACCGGCAACAATGCCGAGCCGATAACGCCGGCCTTTGCCGGCATCGAAACCTTCAAGGGAGAGGTGCTGCACAGCGCCGCCTACACGGAGGCCACGACCTATACGGCCAAGAACGTGCTGGTCGTCGGCATGGGCAACACCGGCGCCGAGATCGCGCTCGATCTTGCCGAGAGCGGCGCGCATCCGACGATCTCGGTGCGCAAGGGCGTCCACATCGTGCCGCGCCAGCTCTTCGGCGTGCCGATCCAGATGGTCGGCATCGCCAGCCGGCCGATGCCGCGGGCGCTGAACGACTGGATGTTCCCGAAAATCCTCGACCTTGCGCTGGGCAGGCTGGAGAGATACGGCATCGTCAGGCCGAAGGAAGGCATCCTCAAGCAGATCGACGCCGGCCGCATTCCGGTCATCGATGTCGGCACTGTAGCGGCGATCAAGGCGGGCAGGATCGGCATTCTCCCCGATATCGTCCGCTTCACCGAGGACGGCGCAACATTCGCCGGCGGGCAGGAACAAAACTTCGACGCCGTAATCTTCGCCACCGGCTACCGTCCTGGCTATGACGGCATCCTGCCGGCGGAGCTGCGGCCGGGGAAGAGTGGAGTGAATCCACGGGCGACGGCGCTGGGTGTCTACCTCGTCGGCTTCTACAATCCGGTCACCGGCCTGCTGCGCGAGATCGGCATCGAGGCGCAGGCGGTGGCGAGGGATATTGCGGGGTGAGGCGTGGCGGAACTGCCGATCTCCCCCCTTGAGGGGGAGATGGTCGGAAGACCAGAGGGGGGCGCAGCGCCTTACGCAGTCCGCCACGAACACGACGCTGACGATTTACGGGAGACGACCCCCTCTGTCGCCTTCGGCGACATCTCCCCCTCAAGGGAGGAGATCAAGGCGCATAAATCGGGTGGCGCCCGCGCACGCCCTATGCGAAGCCAGCCTGGCCAAGGAGGGACGCACCCATGCTCACGCTCTACGATTATCTGCCCTCGCAAAATGCCTGGAAGGTTCGTGTCCTGCTTGGCCTGCTCGGCATCGCTTATGAAACCCGGATCGTTTCTATCTTCGAGGGCGAGAGCCGTACGGAGGCCTTCCTGAAGCTCAATCCGGCCGGCGCCGTTCCCGTGCTCGCCGTGGAGAATGGTGCGGCGATCGCCGAATCCAACGCCATCCTCGCTTGCGTCGCGGAGGGGACGCCCTACCTGCCGGCGGACAGGCTCGCGCGCGCCAAGGCCATGCAGTGGCTGTTCTTCGAGCAGTACTATGTCGAGCCGGTCATCGGCTCGCTGCGCTTCTGGTCGCTGACCGGGCGGCTGGACCGCAATCAGCCGATGGTGGCCGGCAAGCGTGAGGCGGGCGCCCGCGCGCTTGGCGCTCTCGAGCGCAGCCTGCAGGACACGCCGTTCCTTGTCGGCGGCTCGCTCACCATCGCCGACATCGCCGTCTATGCCTACGGCCATCGCGCCGAGGATTGCGGCTTTTCGCTTGCCGACTATCCGGCGGTCAGCGCCTGGATCGATCGGGTGAGTGGGACGATCGGCTCAGGCTACCCCGTCCATCCCTACAGCATCGACCCGCATTCGGGCGGTTGAGCGCCGGAACAGAAGGCCCGGGGAGGGCGTTTGCCCAAGGCGGTGCGCCGGTTCCGTCGACGAACGGCGCCGGCAGCGCCGGCCTGTTTTCCAGCAAACCGACAATGGAGGCCAGGAATGGTTCGCACCATCGCTATCGCTATCCTCTCTACCGGCATTGCCAGCCTGCCTGCTGTCGCGGCCGAGGAATGGTGGGTCGCCAGGGACGCCGTTTCGAAACAGTGCGAGATCGTGCCGAAGAAGCCCGACGGAACGCTTGTCGTCGATCTGGGCAAGAAGAGATACGCCAGCGAGGCCGAGGCCAAGAAGGCGATGGCGGCGCTGGCGGATTGCAATAAGCAGTAGGATCGACCGAGCTGATCTCCCCCCTTGAGGGCCCCAGAGCGGGGAGATTACCTCACCCCTACCGATCCACCATCGACATCGTCCGCTCGTTATACCGCGGCCCCGATACCTTCTCAGGCGTCAGCGCCATGTCGAGCCCCAACATCTCGGTGGCATCGAGCTTGATGTCGGCGGCGGCGACATTCTCCTCCAGATAAGTCCGTCGCTTGGTGCCGGGGATCGGCACGATGTCGATGCCGAATTCCGGCCCCTTGGCCAGCAGCCAGGCGATCGCCACCTGGCCGGGCTTGACCCCCTTGGCGACGGCGATCTCGCGGACCGTAGCGGCGGCGGCGACATTGGCGTCGAAATTTTCGCCCTGATAGCGCGGGTCGCCGCGCCGGAAATCGCCTTCGGGATAGTCTTCCGCCCGCTTGACGTCGCCGGCGAGGAAACCGCGGCCGAGCGGTGCGAACGGCACCAGCCCGATGCCCACTTCCGCAAGCGCCGGGATGATCTCGGGCTCGAGGTTGCGCTCCCACAGCGAATATTCGCTCTGCAGCGCCGAGACCGGGTGCACGGCATGGGCGCGGCGAATGTTGGATATCCCCGCCTCCGACAGGCCGAAGAAGCGCACCTTGCCCTCCGCCACCAGCTCGCCGACCGCGCCCGCGACATCCTCCATCGGCACGTCAGGATCGACGCGGTGCTGATAGAGCAGGTCGATGCGGTCGGTCGCGAGCCGCATGAGCGAAGCCTCGACCACGTCGCGGATATGCTCCGGCCGGCTGTCGCGCCCGGTGCCATCCTGCTTGCCGTCGACGATGCGGAAGCCGAATTTTGTCGCGATCGTCACCTCGTCGCGCCGGCCCTTCAGCGCGCGTCCAAGCAGCTCCTCGTTGATGAAAGGCCCGTAGACCTCGGCCGTGTCGAGGAAGGTGCAGCCAAGCTCGATCGCCCGGTGGATCGTCGCGATCGACTCCGCTTCGTCGGCCGGGCCGTAGGATTGGCTCATGCCCATGCAGCCGAGGCCGATGGCCGACACGACGAGCCCCTGGCTGCCGAGTTTCTGCTTGCCGAGGCTCATTCATCTGTCTCCGGTAAGAAACTAGCACCCGCGAAATTATAATGCCGGGACGCGATGCGTCCAGCGCGGCCTCAAGCCATCGGCAGCATTCGGCGCATGATCAGCGAGGCATGGCCGCCGACGCCATGCGCGGCCGGCCGGCGCTCGACCACCTCGAAGCCGTGCTTGCGGTAGAAGGCGATCGCCCGCTCATTGCCCTCGATCACCTCCAGCGCGATGCTTGGAATGCCGGCATGGGCTGCAAGCACCGCGTGCAAGAGGTCGACGGCGAGGCCGCTGCCGAACTCTTCCGGCTCGACATGCAGCCGGTCGAGCATGACATCGCCCCTCTCGTCCATCGCTGCCATCGCATAGCCGGCGATCGAGCCGTCGGTCCGCTCGGCCACGAACGACATCTTGTTGTCGTCGGCGAGCTCTTCGGCGAGCTTGTCGGGCGCATGTTTTTCGTCGGAGAGCCGGGCCACGGTTTCCTCACCCATGATCGGCGAATAGGTCCGCCGCCAGGATCCTCCCAGCAGCCGCGAGACGGCTGGTAGATCGTTCTTCGTCATCGCGCGGATGTGAGACATGTGCTTCCCTCGTTGCACTCCAAGATAGGGCGCGGCGCTGGCGACAGCCAATCTTCCCCTTGTTGTGGCGGAGATGCCGGCAGAGCAGAGGGGGCGCTGTCCCGCCGACGCATCGTAGTTTCTTGTTCGGAGATCCATAGCAGCAAAGCGGCGGCCCTTATTGGCTCAAACGCCTCGGTCCTTCCGGTGCCTCTCTGGTCTTAGCCTGCCGCCGTCTCCCCCGCTTGACGGGAGATTGGCGCTCCGGTCGCCCCGCCAAATTGACTCGCCCCCCGCTCTCATTCATCCTTAGAGACTGTTCAGCGCCAGCGTGTACAGAGTGAGCCATGGCCAGTCCCGTCGCCAGAGAAAATTCCCGCCGCGCCGCGGTGAAGAAGGCGCTCGACCGCCACAAGGTCTATGTCACCGCGCAGAGCTTTTCCGGCGGCACTTACAGCGCCCGTGTGCTGGTCGACGGTGAAGCCTATTGGGTCGACGAGTTCCGGCTCTCGCAGCTGCGGCAGGGTCTGACGCCGGCCGAGCTGGAATTGACGCCGGCGACCGACGATTGAGTGTAGTGCCTTCGTCATCCCAGGGCGGAGCAGGAGCGAAGCGACGTCGCGGAGACCCTGGGATCCATGCCGTGACGTGGACGCGTCACGACGGTCCAAGTTCTGCTCGGCTGCACTCCGCGGTAAAGATCACCGCATGGATCCCCGGGTCAAGCCCGAGGATGACGACCGCGCGGGCTCGGGGGCGCGAAGGATCGCAGCCCTTGCCACTGTCGGCTACGCGCTTCGGCACCTAACCCATGCCGGCTCCCCAACTCAAAACCTACCGCGCCAAGCGCGAATTCTCCCGCACCCCAGAACCGGCGGGCGGCACGGCAGGCGAAGTCAGCAACCGCTTCGTTATCCACAAGCACCACGCCACCGCCGATCACTACGATCTGCGCCTCGAAGTCGGCGGCGTGCTGAAGAGCTGGGCGGTGCCGCGCGGCCCCTCGCTCAACCCGGCCGACAAGCGCCTCGCGGTCGAGACCGAGGATCACCCGATCGAATATATCGACTTCGAGGGCGTCATCCCCGAGGGCGAGTATGGCGGCGGGCCGATGATCGTCTGGGACACTGGCACCTGGGCGCCGATGGAGGATGTGGACAAAAGCCTGCGCACCGGCGCCTTCAAGTTCCGGCTCGCCGGCCAGAAGCTCAATGGCGGCTGGATGCTGACCCGGCTGAAGCCCAAGCCCGGCGAGGACGAGAACAAGAAGAATTGGCTGCTTTTCAAGGAGCGCGATCTCGCCTCCGACACCGAGCTCGACATTCTCGAAGCGCGGCCGGAAAGCGTCAAGTCGGGGCGGCGCATCGAGGAACTGGCCGCGCCGCCGAAAAAGCCGCAGCGCCTGCCGCCGAAACCTGGCTCGCTGAAACCCGGCGCGCTGCCCGGCGCGGTCAAGGCAGACCCGCCAAGCCGCATCGAGCCGCAGCTCGCCGCGCAGGTGAGCGAGCCGCCCGGTGGCGAGGACACCGGCACGCTCTGGCTGCACGAGATCAAATTCGACGGCTACCGCACCATGGCGCATGTCGTGGACGGGCATGTGCGGCTGATCACCCGTGGCGGCCTCGACTGGACCAAGCGCTACGGCGACCTCTCGCAAGCCTTTTCGCGCCTGCCGGTCAGCCGGGCGATCATCGACGGCGAGATCATGGTGCTGGACGACAAGGGCATCTCGCGCTTCGCGCTGCTGCAGGACGCGCTGGCCCAGGGCGCCGGCTCGAAGCTGCATTTCTACGCCTTCGATCTCCTGCATCTCGATGGCTGGGACCTGCGCAGGGCGCCGCTGCAGAAGCGTAAGGCGCTGCTTGCCGAACTGCTCGCCGGCCAGGCGGCCAACTCCGCCATCCAGTACAGCGACCACGTCGAGGGCGATGGCCGCGGGCTTTACGACCAGGCCTCGGACCTTGGGCTGGAAGGCGTCGTCTCCAAGCGCGCCGATGCCATCTACATGAGCGGCCGAACCAAGAGCTGGACCAAGGTCAAGGCGCAAAAGACGGATGATTTCGTCATCGCCGGCTACACCGTTTCCGACCGGGCGGAAGGGCTTGCGGCGCTGGGCATGGCCGAGTTCGTCGACGGCGAATTGCACTATCGCGGCAAGGTCGGCACCGGCTTCGACCGCGACATGGCGACCGACCTGCTGAGCCGGCTGGAGCGGCTGACCGCCGGCGCCACGCCGCCCGAAGGCGTGCCGCGCGAGATCATGCGCGAGATGCATTGGGTGAAGCCGCTGCTGTCGGCACGCGTCCGTTATTCGAACCGCACCGCCGACAATGCGATCCGCCACGGCGTCTTCCGCGGCCTGCGCGATGTCGGCGGCCTGACGACGCCGGTTG
Organism: Mesorhizobium sp. WSM3879; assembly: GCF_002294915.1. Lineage (NCBI taxonomy): Bacteria > Pseudomonadati > Pseudomonadota > Alphaproteobacteria > Hyphomicrobiales > Phyllobacteriaceae > Mesorhizobium > Mesorhizobium sp. WSM3879. The sequence goes on from NZ_NSFZ01000017.1 coordinate 55,548, forward strand.
CGGTCAAGCGCAAGCGGCTGATCGCCGAGTCCGACCTCGCCACCATCTGGGTCACCAATCCGGAGCGGCGGCTGTTCGGTAAGACCGGGCCGACCAAGCTCGACATTGCCGTCTATTACGCGCTGGTCGGCGATTTCATGCTGCCGCACATCATCGGCCGCCCGGTGTCGCTGGTGCGCTGCCCGACGGGGCGGCCGCAGGACTGCTTCTTCCAGCGCCACGCCTTCACCGGCATGCCGCCCTCGGTGGCGGTGTTCGAGAGCATCAGTTCGGAAGGCGAGACCAAAACCTACCTCTCGGTCGAGGACGCCAAGGGCTATCTGGCACTGGCGCAGTTCGGCGTCGTCGAGTTCCACACCTGGGGCACGCACCGCACCAAGCTCGACAGGCCCGACCAGATCGTCTTCGACCTCGACCCGGGCGAGGGGATTTCCTGGCGCGAGGTGGTCGAGGCGGCCGTCCACATCAAGGGCGGGCTGGAGAGCCTCGGCCTGGTGCCGTTTGCAAAGACGTCCGGCGGCAAGGGCATCCACATCACAGTGCCGGTGACACGCAAGCAGAACTGGAAGAAGCTGCACCAGGCCTCGAGCACCATTTCCACTTTGCTCGCGGCAAGCGCGCCCGACACCTTCGTCACCGTCATGGGCAAGGAAAACCGCAAGAAGCGCATTTTCATCGACTTCCACCGCAACGCCCGCGGCCACACCTCCGCCGCTCCCTATTCGCTGCGCGCCCGCACCAACCTGCCGGCATCGACCCCGATGAGTTGGACCGATCTGGAGGCGATCGACGCGCCCGAGGATCTGAACTACGCCTCGCTGCCGGGACTGTTGGAGACCTCGGGCGATCCATGGGCGGAGATCGACGAGGCCGCCAGGGATTTGCCGTCCCATTTTTCGTGATCCTAGGGTGCGTCGCTTCGCTCCTTGCTAGACTTTCGCCCAGTCCCAAGCCCCAATCCATCTCCATCGACGCTTCCTACAATTTGAATTATCCTCCGCGCCAGCCGGTCCAAGAACACTTCGTCAGCAATTTGCATGTACCATCAAGGGTCGGTGTAGGATTTCCGGAGCGCCAACCGTCCTTCGGACGAAGCGCCGGGAGCATGATCGCGAAAAGTCGGACCGGTGTTCGGCTAAAATCATGCTTCCAAAAAAGTAACTGTCAGTGCATGGCCGCGTAGGAGTTCATTATGGCGCCCAGGGCAAGTTGGAAAGGTTACCTCAAGCTCAGCCTCGTCAGCTGTCCGGTCCGGCTTTATCCGGCCACCAGCGCGAGCGAGCGCATCTCATTCAACCAGTTGCACAAGAAGACCCACAACCGCATCAACATGAAGCCGGTCGACCCCGAACTCGGCCTGGTCGAACGCTCGGACCTGGTCAGGGGCTACGAATATGAGGACAAGCAGTACATCATCATCGATGATGCCGATCTCGACGCGGTCCGGATCGAATCCAACCACACGATGAACATCGAGGCCTTCGTCGACGAGAATGAGGTCGACGTCATCTACCAGGACTCGCCCTATTACCTTGCCCCGGACGGCGCCATGGCCGAGGAGACCTTCGCGGTGCTGCGGGAAGCGATGCGCAAATCCGGCAAGCTGGCGATCGCCCGCCTGGTCCTTTCCAGCCGCGAGCGCGTGGTGACGATCGGCCCGCGCGAGAACGGCATGTTCGTCTGCACCTTGAGGAACCCCAACGAAGTGCGCGGCACGGCTGAATATTTCGGCAACATCCCGGCCGGCAAGCCGGATCCGGAAATGCTCGATCTCGCCCAGGCGCTGATCAAGCAGAAGGAAACTCATTTCGATCCGAAGAATTACGAGGATCGCTACGAAGTGGCGCTGATGGGGATGATCCGCGAGAAGCTCAAAGGCCACAAGCCGATCATCGCGGCGGCGCCCGAACGCGGCAATGTCATCAACCTGATGGATGCGCTGAAAGCGAGCCTGTCGCAGTCGGCCAAGCCGCCGGCCAAGTCGAAGAGCAAGGCCGAGGAGGCGCCGGCCAAGCCGGCCAAGAAGGCGGCCGCCGGCGGCGGCGCGCCTGAGAACCCGCTGAAAGCGAACCTGTTGAAAGCCGTCGGCAAGAGCAAGAAGTGACGGGAGGGCCGGTGATCCTCCCCGGCGCCGTGTTCGGCGCCGTCGGCCCGCTGGCCGCGTTTCCGCTCAGGCTCGCCGCGCGCGAGGTCGAGCGCCGCCATGCCGAGTTGAGGCGCGGCGTCACCCGTCGCACCACCCATGTCGTGTTCGGCCGCACGCTGCTGGCCAAGGCAGCCACGGCAAGAACGGGCGATGCCGACATCGAGCGCCGCGTGCAGGCCGAGCGCGAAGCCGGGCGCGAATTGGTCAGCGAAAACGGCTTCCTGCGCTTGCTCGGCTTGTTGAAGGCGCCTCAGGCGTCGTCGCTGTCCCGGCAGTCGCTGATCGACCAGTCGCGGCTTGCCGCCAGCGATCTCGACATGCTGTCGCTGTTCGACGCCTTCGAACATGACGGCGAACCCTATTCCTTCCGCGACCTGATCCTGGCCAGAAAATATGCCGGGTTGATCGCCAGCGGCGCGACATGGGGCGCGATCGCGCGCTCGGTGCATCGCTCCGGTCCGGTCGCCTCGCTCACCGCCAAGTCGCTCAATCTCGGTTCGCAGCATGGCCGGCCGGACGCGATCTATCTCGACGAGGGCCGCAGCGAGCTCGACGGCCAGCTTCTCTTCGACCTCGGCTCACCGGAAGACGACACGCTCGAGGAGCTGTTCGCCGAGGCGGAAGCCGCGGAAGAGGAGGGGCGGCACGACGAGGCCGCAACGCTCTACCAGCGCTGCATGGCGATCGATCCGAAAGATGCCATCGCCGCCTTCAATCGCGCCAATTGCCTGCGCGGCGCCGGCCGCGCAGCGGAAGCCGCGCATGATTATGCCCGCGCGATAAAGCTCGATCCCGGCTTCGTCGAAGCCTGGTTCAACCTCGCCGGCTTGGTGGGCGACGAAGGCAAGGTCGCCTCGGCGCGGCGGCACCTGCAGAAGGCGATGGCGCTCGACAAGGCCTATGCCGACCCGGTTTTCAATCTGGCCCGGCTGGAGTTCGACGCCGGCAATCTGGCCGAAGCCCGCCGGCTGTGGGCGCGCTATCTGGAGCTCGACGCGGAGTCCGAATGGGCAAGATTGGCGCAGAAGGGAATCCAGTTCGTGGATTTGCACATGGCCGGTGAGCGAGATGTTCGCGCTTGAGACGGAGTGCGGCCTTGCCAGGAAGCCCGCCCGATGACCTACTTCCTCTTCGACGGCCCCGACTCCGCCCCTGTCACCGTCCTGCTCGCGCACGGCGCGGGTGCGGCGATGGACTCTCCCTCGATGACCGCCACCGCCAAGGCTCTCGCCACCGCCGGCTTCCGCGTCGCGCGCTTCGAGTTCCACTACATGGCTGCGCGCCGTTTTGGCCATCGCAAGCCGCCGCCGCGCGCCGAGACCGTGAACCCGGAATATGTCAAGGCGATCGCCGATCTGCGCGCCAAAGGCGTGACCGGCAAGCTCATCATCGGCGGCAAGTCGATGGGCGGGCGCGTCGCCTCGATGGTCGCCGACGAGATGTTTGCCAAGGGCGAGATCGCCGGGCTGGTTTGTCTGGGCTACCCCTTCCATCCGCCCGGAAAGCCGGAGCAACTGCGGACAAAACATCTTGCCGACCTGAAGACGCCGACGCTGATCTTCCAGGGCACGCGCGACGAGTTCGGCACCAAGGACGAGGTCGCGACTTACGGCCTGTCAGCGGCAATAGAGGTGGTCTGGCTGGAGGACGGCGACCACGATCTCAAGCCCCGCAAGGCGGTGTCGGGTTTTTCGGTGGCGGATCACCTGAAGACGGTGGCGGAGACGATAAAAGCTCGGATGGCGCCTCTCGCTTCGTCATCGTAGGGCGAAGCAAGGAGCGAAGCGACGCGGCGCAGACCCTAGGATCCATGCCGTGACGCTAACGCATTGCAACGGCTCAGAATTTTTCCCCCGCAGAGTTCCACGGCGATGGTCACGGCATGGATCCTCGGGTCAAGCCCGAGGATGACGAATGAAGAGGCGTCTTCGGCAAATGAAACTCGCCACCTTCAACATCAACAACATCAACAGCCGGCTGGAAAACCTTTTGGCTTGGCTCGTCAAAGCCAAGCCCGACGTCGTCTGCCTGCAGGAACTGAAATCCCGCGACACGCAGTTTCCGCTGATCCGGCTGGCGAAGGCCGGTTATGGCGCGGTGTGGAAGGGCGAGCCGACCTGGAACGGCGTCGCCATCCTGGCTCGCGGCGCCGAGCCGGTGCTGACACGCGACGCGCTGCCCGGCGACGATGCCGACCGCCAGGCGCGCTACATCGAGGCGGCGGTCAACGGCATCGTGATTGCCTGCCTCTACGCGCCGAACGGCAACCCGCAGCCCGGGCCTAAGTTCACCTACAAGCTCGCCTGGCACCAGCGCTTCGCGGCGCATGCGAGCGAATTGTTCGACACCGGCCTGCCGGTGGTGCTTGCCGGCGACTTCAACGTTGTGCCCGAGCCGCGCGACATCTACGCCACCCGCTCCTATGACGACAACGCTCTGGTGCAGCCTGAAAGCCGCGCCGCCTTTGCGGCGCTGATCGATCAGGGCTGGACGGATGCGCTGCGCAAGGTCTTTCCGAAGCAGGAGAAGCTCTACACGTTCTGGGACTACCGCCGGAACCGCTGGCCGCGCGACGCCGGCCTACGGCTCGACCACATTCTGTTGTCGAAGAAGCTGGCGCGGAAGCTGAAAGGAGCGGGCATCGATCGGGAGGTGCGGGGCGAGGAAAACGCCAGCGACCACGCGCCGGTGTGGGTGGAGCTGGCGACCTAACCTTTCCACAACAAAGGGAAAAGATTACGTGAGCGCTGTCCCTCGCAAATAATGTCTGTGCAGCAACGACGGCTCGCGTTAGCTTTTGCAGGACTACGAGGGGACGCGGACCTTATGCTTTTCAGGTTGAGTATTTTTCTCCAGCCAACGCTTCCCCGCCGTGGCTGACAACGCCCTCGTCCTCTTCATCTCCGTCCTTGTGATCGCCGGCGCCATTGCCCTCATCGCGTTCGCTTTGCGCTGGCGGCGCAAGCGCCGCAGGGCACGCGGCAGTCCCAATCCGGCCGGCGATTATGCACCCCGCACCGCCTGGGGTCCGACATCCGGCAAGCTGAACTTCTCATCCTTCGTCTTCATGGATGTCGACGGCGACGGAACCTATGGTCAGGCCGACCGCCCGATGGCCGGCATCGTGGTGCGGCTGTTCGACCAGTCCGGCCGCTTCATCGTCGCGGCGCGAAGCAACGCTGCCGGTTATGCCAATTTCCCGATGTCCTCGACGCGGCGCAGCGCCGTGATCCGCTCGCCTGGAACCTTTCGCTTTTCAGTCTCCGTGCCGCCCGGCTGGCGCGCCAGCGGCGCCAACGAGAACCAGTCTGTGCGCGTGACGGATGCGCCCGGCTCGCTTGTCGGTCTGGCCGGAGAGGGCCTGCCAAGGCCCGTCGGCCTTACCCCTGCGCGCATGGTGAGCGGCAGGACGCAGGCCGCGGCCACCGCAACCCTATCCGTGATGGGCAACGGCCAGCTGCTCGAAAGCCACCCGCTCGGCGCGGCCACCACCTTCGGCTTCCCGCTCGCCGCCGAGGCCGATCAGGTCGTGATCGCCGGCGGCGGGTTCGACCGGCGCCTCGCGCTGTCGGCCTATCCGGCCGACCTCGGCTTGCTTGCGTCCGGGGCGCTTGAGCCCGACGCGGCGCTCAGCACCATCGGCTTCGACGACATCACCACGCGCGGCCTGAGCAAGATCCCTTCCGGGTACGCCGGGCTCGACTGGTACAATCTCAACGCCATGTCGCGTGACCACACCAGGAACAGCGAAGGCTACGTCAACGGCAACGTCTCGGGCGCCTATATTGCCTATACCAGCAGCGGCCATCCGGCAGAGTTCGGCCGTGCGGCGCCTTTCGGCTTCCATTCGGTGATGCTGAGCGCCGCATGGCTGCGCTCGGAAGGGGAGAGCGCGCTGGTCGAAAGCTGGCTGGGGGACGAGTTGATCGCGCGCGACGAGATCACGCTGTCGGCGCTGGCACCGGTTCAATACGCGCCGATGCTGAAGGCGGTGACGCGGGTGCGTCTATCGACCAAACATCACTGGCAGATGGTGTTGGATGATCTCGTGCTGGCGCTCTGATGCATGTCGCCGAAGCGCGGCGGCTTATGAATGGGATATGTCAAAGACGAACTATGTCGCCCAGAGCATGCCGCAGCTTCGGGAGAAGAAGTGCATCAAAACAAGGAATTACAGCGCGTTGCCTGAATTTTGGTGCAACGCGCTGTAATGGTCAGAAGGTGAGCGAAGTGGCGCCGTTGGCGGTGACTGCCGAAAGCCTGCCCTTCTTGACCAGCCTTGGTTTCTCATAGGTTTTCTTCATGGCCGGTTCCGCGAGTTTCCTGGATCGCAAGAAGGAGCCAGGGTCGGCAGGCATCAACAGCAGATTGTCCGGCAGATCAGCTCGCCGGGCCGCCGCCATTGATAACAGTAGAAGGACCGCCGGCGACAATTGTCGAAAGCTTGCCTTTGCGGACCAACACAGGCTTCTCGTAAGTCTTCTTCATGGTTGAACCCCCGTTAACCATTCGAATTGACAAGACGTTAATCAGCCGCCTTGTCACGCAACAAGCCAGGATGACCGCTGGCCTCAAACATCAATGAAGCTGATCGGGCTGTCCCCGAATCAACCCGGGACCGGTATCGAACCCGCGACGACCATCGAAAGCTTGCCTTTGCGGACCAACACAGGCTTCTCGTAAATCTTCTTCATGCTGTGGCTCTCCTGAAAATCCCGGGCGGATAATGTCATAAGAGCGTTTGCTGTCAACCAGCGCGGGTAGTCGAGCTTGTTATTCTTGGGGAGTGTGGCTTTCTGCTCACGTGCCGCTTGTTTATGGAGCGAAAGACATCACGCTTCGGTTCGGAGCATCGGGATATTGGCCGGCCGGCTGAGTAAAGCCGAAATTCGGCCGGCGCGGGATTGAAGAAGTCACGCCGCGCCAAAGCACGTTTATCTTTCTTCGTGTGATGTCTTGCACTTAGCCCCGGCGGAAAGCTCGGCTAGGATGGCCGATGCGCCTTCCGCCGGTTGGAGTGGAGGCGCCTGGGGGATGCCGATGAAAAGATCGACCGACAGGCTGTTGGCGCTGGCGATGCTCGTCGTCGGCTTCGCTTGCTTCGCCAAGCTCTATCTGACGCTGGGGGGCAAGCCCCCGGCCACGACGAGCGCCGGGATCTTCGGCGCGGCGGGCATGCTTTCGATTCTCGCCGGGCTTTCGTTCCTTGCCGGCCTGCTGCCGGGCGCGCCAAGGCATGAGCCTTCGGCGCCTCTGTTCGGCCGCGACGCCGAGATCGTGCCGGCCGGGCGCCCGCGGCTGCGCCGCATCGCGCTTGCCGTGCCGCTCATTGCCCTTATCGTCATCCTCGCCGACCAGTTCGGCCGGTGGCGGGAAACAGGGGGCGATGCGGCCGCGCCGGCCAGGGAAGTCGCCGTCGCTCCGGCGGAGCCTGGGACCGAGCCGGCCTCCGCGCCTGTCGCGCCGGCGTCGACGACCGCACCGTCCGAGCCGGCGGCCGCTCCGCCGCAGCCCGCCGCACCGGCGCAGCCTGCAACAACGCCGGCCCAGCAGACCGCGCTGGCGCCGGCCACGCCGCCGCAGACGCTGGCGCCGCCTCGGCCACCGCCCCCAGCCCAGCCGACCGCGCCGGAAGGCCACCGCGATGCCGTCGTCTGGCTGGCGGTGTCGGCCGACGGCCACCAGATCATGAGCGCCAGCACCGATCGCATGATCAAGCTCTGGGATATCGACGGCAAGCGGCTGATCCGCGACCTCGGCGTCCACAAGGACATGGCGCGCAGCGCGCTCTTCATGCCCGACGGCAGAAGCGCGCTCACCGCCGGCGACGACGGCGAGATCGTGCTGCGCGAGCTTTCCGATGGCACAGTGCTGCACGTCTTCTCGTCCGGAGCGAACGGCGGCGTCCGGCAACTGAAGATCCGCCCCGACGGCAAGCTCGCCGTCAGCGGCCACGACACCGGTTCCGTCGTCGTCTGGGATTTGCAGAAAGGCACGGTGCTGCATGTCCTGCCGGGCCATGATTGGTCGGTGAGTTCCATCGCCATCTCGCCAGATGGCGCCAGGGCGCTCACCGGCAGCATCGACGGCGAACTGAAGCTCTGGGACATCCTTGCGGGCAAGCGGCTGCGCAGCTGGCACGGCCACGATCGCGGCGCCTATGGCGCGCTCTTCCTGGCCGACGGCCACCATGCGGTGACCGGCAGCGGCGACTACACGATAAAACTCTGGGATCTCGACACCTTCAAGGAGGTCCGCCGCTTCGACGGCCACTCCGGCACCGTCTATGCGCTCGCCTTATCGGCCGACGGCAAACGGCTCGGCTCCGCCTCGCTCGACGGCACGGCGCGGATCTGGAATATGGATACGGGCGCCGAGATCGCCGAGTTCGACCCCGGCACCGGGCCGATCTACTCGGTCGCCTTCGCCGCCGACGGCACGCTTTTGACCGGCGGCATGGATCGCACCATCCGCGACTGGCCGGCGGCAGGCGGGGATGGCAAGGTGCTGTTCGCCGGCGCGCCGGAGTAGCAAAATAGGAGATTGAGGAAAGCGCCCGCGACAGCCAACCTCCCCTCAACTGCGGGAGATGCCCAACAGGGCAGAGGGGCAAGCGAAGGAATGTGGCCTGTCTGAAGAAAGCCTGTACAAGTATTGTCCAAGCAGCCATCGTCACCATGTGAGCAACACTGCCGAATCCATCTATTTTGTCCTGCAGGAGATCGATCCTGCGACCGGTTCGGCGGTCGCCGAAGCCCGAATTCGCGTCTCAGACCTGGAAGAGCTTCGCGCGGTTCTGGCGTGCGACAGTCCACAGCTATCCGGTTCATGGCATTTGGACCCGGACGACCTCGAGCGACTTGGCGCGATATGCATTCCACCTCGCGAGCTTGATCGAAGGCTCAACCGCATCGAGTCCTGGCATCCAATCCGTGAGGTCCCGTATCTCGTTCATACGAATTTCGAGCTGCCGCTGATGCTGGAAGGTCGCAAGCCGCTGGCAGTCTTCCATGACGCTTATCCGGCGGAATGGCTGTCGGAAACGTTGGCTCGCTTCGACCCGTTTGTGCGCTCGGGCCGGTTGGTGCGTCATGTCATCGATACTCCCTTTACCGAAGCCGAGCACGCCCGTTTCCCCGACTTCCAAGGGTGGCGGCGCGCCTTCTTCTCACTCCCCGGGGAGGAGTGGCGGATAGACGCGTTTCTGCTGTTATCGAAAGTGTTCGCCAAAACCGGCTGGAACGAATCTCTCGAGCGGATGGAGGGCTCGCTTCTCGGCTATGAAGATTGGCAGAACGACTGGTGGATCGAACGCAAGTCAAAACACCGAACTAGCACCTCTTCGATCGTCTGAATTGTCGGCAGGACAGCGCCCGCCTCTGGCTTGCCGGCCATCTCCCCGACCTTTGGGGAGATCAGCAGATCGGCTACGGGGCCCTCCCTGCAACGTCGGCGGTTTGGCAAAAGCTTGCGCGACATCCAATCTCCCTCCTTGCGGGGGAGATGCCCGGCAGGGCAGAGGGGGGTGTGACGGATCGCGGCTTACGAATTTCGAGCCAACCTTCGTCGGACGCGTGGTCACTGACAAGAGGTGCGCCAAGCCGTGAATATAGTCGAAGCCTCGATCGCCGACCTGCGCCGCGCGCTGGAAGACGGCACAGTCACAAGCGTCGAGCTCACCGGCGCGTACCTGCGGCGCATCGCCCATTACGACCGCCACGGCATAGCGCTGAACGCCGTGCCCATCCTCAATCCAAAGGTGTTCGAGGAGGCGGCAGCTTCCGACCGCCGACGCCGCGCGGGCAAAACGCTTGGACCGCTGGACGGCATCCCCTACACCGCCAAGGACAGCTACAAGGTGAAAGGCCTGACGGTCGCGGCCGGCTCGCCGGCCTTCGAGCATCTGATCGCCAGCGAGGACGCCTTCACGATCTCCCGGCTGCGCGCCGCGGGCGCGGTGCTCATCGGCCTCACCAACATGCCGCCAATGGCCAATGGCGGCATGCAGCGCGGCGTCTATGGCCGCGCCGAGAGCCCCTACAACAAGGATTATCTCACCGCCGCCTTCGCCTCCGGCTCGTCGAACGGCTCGGGGACGGCGACGACCGCGTCCTTCGCCGCCTTCGGGCTCGGCGAAGAAACCTGGTCGTCCGGCCGCGCGCCCGCCTCCAACAACGCGCTGGTCGCCTACACGCCGTCGCGCGGCGTGATCTCGGTACGCGGCAACTGGCCGCTGGTGCCGACCATGGATGTGGTGGTGCCGCATACGCGCAGCGTGCCGGACATGCTGGAACTGCTCGACGTCATCGTCGCCGACGACGAGGAAACGCGCGGCGACTTCTGGCGTGTGCAGCCCTGGGTTTCGATCCCGAAGGCATCAGCGCTGAGGCCGGCGAGCTATACCGGGGTTCCCCTGCAAGGCGCGCTCGAGGGCAAGCGGCTCGGCGTGCCGAAAATGTATATCGGCAAGGATCTCGGCGCCGACCGGCCGATCGAGACGCGCGCCTCGGTGCTGGAGCTCTGGCGGCAGGCCGCGCATGACCTGCAGGCGCTCGGCGCCGAGGTGGTCGAGGTCGATTTCCCCGTCGTATCGAACTATGAGCGCGACCGTCCGGGCGCGCGCTCCATGGTTGATCGCGGCCTGGTGCCGGAGGAATTTGCAAACCGCGAGATCTGGGACCTGTCAATCTGGTCGTGGGACGATTTCCTGCGCGCCAATGCTGATCCGGCGATTCCCGATCTCGCTTCGGTCGATGGCCCGAAAATCTTTCCACAGCCGCCGGGCACGCTGCCCGACCGCTATGGCGACGACGGCTTCGACCTGGCGGACTATGTCGAGCGGGCGAAGGACGGGGTGAGCCCGCTCGAGGCCATTCCCACCATGGAGGACGGGCTGAAGGGGCTGGAAGAGACACGCCGCATCGACTTCGAGAACTGGCTTGACGCCAATCGCCTCGACGCCGTGGTGTTGCCGGCCGTCGCCGATGTCGGCCCGGCCGATGCGGATGTCAACGAGGCCTCCGCCGATCTTGCCTGGCGCAACGGCACCTGGGTCGCCAACGGCAATCTGGTCTGGCGCCATCTCGGCATCCCGACGGTGACGGTGCCGATGGGCACCATGGCCGATATCGACATGCCGGTCGGCCTCACCTTTGCCGGCAAGGCCTATGAAGACGTGGCTCTGCTGACGATGGCCGGCGGCTACGAACGCGCCACCAAGCGCCGCACCGTCCCGCCACGCACGCCGGCGCTGGCGGATGATGTGTTTGCAGCGGGCAGGGGAGCGGCGGGTGCTGGCGACGCGCCGCTTGCTCTGGCGCTGAGCGCTGAGACGATCCACGCCGGCGACGACACTGACGAGATCGCGATCACACTCGAGATCGATGCAGACGACGCAGGACTGGATACGGCAGCCGTGAAAGTCCACGTCAACGGCGAACCGGTCACCATGCGGGGAAGCGGCAACCGCCACACCGGCCGGGCCGTCGTGCCGGCTGCGACGCATCAGGGCTTCCACAGCGTCTGGCGCGGCGCTTACGGCTCGATCGTCACGGCGATCGTGAGGCTGGCGGATGGGCGGAGCGTCGGCGCTTATGTGGTGACGGGCGGGATTGGCTGAGGCGCCGAAATCGCCGATCTCCCCACACCAGGGGGAAAACGCTCGTCCCTGTCCTTGACCCACCCCCCACCTCCGCTATCTTCGCGCCCATGCCAGACACCGCTCCCTCGGCCGCCGCTCCGCTGATCGTCATCGACCTCCAGACCGGCATGTTCGACGGCCGTTTCGATCCGCCGATCCATGATGCCGACGTCATTGCCGAGCGCGCGCGAAAACTGATCGATTGGGCGCGGAAAACGGGCCGCAAGGTGGCCTTCGTGCGCCATGACGGGCCGGCGGGCGATCCGCTGGCGCCGGGCGCTTCCGGCTGGCCGGTATGGCCGCAGCTCGGCCAGGCGGCCGGTGAGCCAACCTTCGGCAAGAGCGTCGGCAATGCCTTTTCCAACGCCGAGCTCGGGCAGTGGGTCGCGGGGCAGGGCGTTCGCGACGTGGTGCTCATCGGCGCCCAGAGCGATTTCTGCGTTGCCGCCACGGTGAAAGGCGCTCTTGCCCAGGGCCTCGGCGTCACCGTCGTTTCTGATGCGCATTCGACGCTCGATTCCGAGGAGGAGAAAGCGCCCGACATCATCATCCGGCACAACAAAGCCTTCGCCGAGCAGGGCGCGCGGCTGACGACGACCGCGGCGCTGATTAAGGGCTGAGGGCTTGGCTCCCCTTCTTCCTTTGTCGGAAGAACGTGTCGCCGAAGGCGACGGATGAGAAGGGAAAACCAACCCAAGGAGCGCTCATGCCAGTCCCCTCCCTGCCTGCCGAAGGTGGCTGCCGCTGCGGCCGTGTGCGCCTCAGGATCTCCGCCAAGCCGCTGCTCACCATGGCCTGCCATTGCACCGGCTGCCAGAAGATGTCGTCGAGCGCCTATTCGCTGAGCGCCGCGATCCCCGCCGATGGCTTCGAGATCACCAAGGGCGAGCCGGTGATCGGCGGTCTGCACGGCGCTTCGAAGCACTATTTCTGCGGCTACTGCATGAGCTGGATGTTCACCCGGCCGGAGGGGCTCGACTGGTTCGTCAACCTGCGCCCGACCATGCTGGACGACCCCGCCTGGTTCACGCCTTTCGTCGAGACCTGGACCAGCGAGAAGCTGCTCTGGGCCGAGACGCCCGCCCTGCACAGCTACGCGGCCTTGCCGGCCTTCGAGGAATATGACGGGCTGGTCGCGGAATACGCAAAGTCCCAGGCCTGATGGCCAAAAACAAAACGGCGACCCGGGTCAGATCGCCGTTCAGTACAAGGTCGACGCGGCCGTTGGGGGCGACATTGTTGGGGATGTGCTTGGGCGTCCGCGTCGACCAAGGCGGCCTCGTACCGCAGCCTGGACTATGGCATGTTTTTCTCGTGCCGAAACTTCCGCGATAGCGGAATAGGCAGGCGACAGTGACTTCCCCACCGGCGCTTGCAATTAACCTTAACGGCGGCGCAGCCGACTGGGCGCGCGATCTGCCAATCGCGGGTGACAGAGAGCTTCGGCGAAACACTTTCTATCCCGATCCGCATTGACCTCGGCCTGCCGAGGGTCGACGACTGATGCATCGTTGTTAATGGATTGCATCTTGCCCCGCTTTCTCAACGCCAAACTCACCGACGGCTCCCTGGCCGACCTCACCGTCGCCGACGGCCGCTTCAGCGCCATCACGCCCGCCGCCAATGCCGCCGGCGCGCCGCCAGGCGCCGTCGATCTCGCCGGCCAGCTCGTGCTGCCGGCCTTCGTCGAGGGCCACATCCATCTCGACACCTCCTTCTATGGCGATGTCTGGCGCCCGCACATTCCCTGCACCAACGGCTTCGACGTGCGCGAGCGGGTCGCCTTCCAGATGCGGAACCTCGAGCAGGCCGCGCCGATGGACGAGCGCGCGAAAAACCAGCTCGAGCTTTGCGTTGGCAATGGCAGCCTCGCGATGCGCAGCCATGTCATGGTCGACGCCGCGGTCAGGCTGAAACATGTCGAGACGATCCTTGCCGTGCGCGAAAAAAATCGCGAGCTGATCGACATCCAGCTCGTCGCCTTCCCGCAAAGCGGCATCCAGTCGTCGCCCGGCACCGCCGAGCTTCTGGACGAGGCTTTGAAGCTCGGCTGTGATCTGATCGGCGGGCTCGACCCGGCAAGCTTTGACCGCGATGTGAAGGGTCATCTCGACGTCGTCTTCGGCCTTGCCGAAAAACACGGCGCCGGAATCGATATCCACCTGCATGACGGCGGCACCCTCGGCCTGTTCGAGATCGAGGAGATCGCCGCGCGGAGCACGGCACTGGGCATGCAAGGCAAAGTCGCCGTCAGCCACGCCTATGCGCTGGGCGACATTTCCGCCGACGCGCTGGCCAAAGCCGGCGAGCTGCTCGCCGCCTCCGGCGTCGCCATCATGACCAACGCGCCCGGCAACCATCCTTTCCCGCCGGTGGCGGCATTGCGCAAGGCGGGCGTCACGGTCTTTGCCGGCTCCGACAACATCCGCGATTCCTGGTGGCCCTACGGCGATGGCGACATGCTGAACCGCGCCAACATGATCGGCTACCGCTCCGGCTTCTACGAGGATCGCGAGCTGGAAGCAGCCTACGACGTGGTGAGCCATGCCGGCGCCAGGGCGCTAGGGCTCGAAGGCTATGGCATCGCCGTCGGCGCCAGGGCCGATTTCGTCGCGCTCAGGGCCGAGCATGTGCCGGAAGCGGTGGTGGCCGTGCCGAAGGAGCGGACCGTGTATCGCGCGGGCAGGGAAGTGATCAGGGACGGGAAGGTGGTCGATCGGGCCGGTCTCACCGGGCTGCCATCTGCTTGACAGTCCGATAGCCGTACCGCATTTTCCGGCGAGGCAGGGGAGATTTCGCCATGAAGAAAGAATATTCGAAGCCGACGCTCGTCCGCAAAGGCCGGCTCTCGGCGCAGACCGCGCAGCAACTTCCTTCCGGTAGTACGGACTAACGCCTGACGCCTATTTTGGCGAGCAAGGCAGTCAGCAATTGTGCGCCCGTCATAGCCGGCAGCGCCGTCTGTTGGCGCTCGCCTCTAGTGCCGCGGCGTCGAAACCCAATTTAATTCGCACACAAATGTTTCAGGCCGCTCCGGCTTCGTGAAGCATTTCACCGTCTGCGCGCAATCGCCTGGTTACAGACGCACCTCAAAAGCGGCGCCCGGAGGGCGGCCGCCAATTCTGCCGCTGCTTTGTGGAGGTTGCGATGTTTAAGAGCCTTAACCGAATCCGCGCCGCGTTCGCGCAGGCGAGCAGGCGCCGCAGGACGACGCGGGAGCTGAACGAACTGCCGCCGGAGATCCGCAAGGACATCGGATGGGACGACGAGATTCGATTGCCGTTCTAGT
Organism: Mesorhizobium sp. WSM3879; assembly: GCF_002294915.1. Taxonomy (NCBI): domain Bacteria; kingdom Pseudomonadati; phylum Pseudomonadota; class Alphaproteobacteria; order Hyphomicrobiales; family Phyllobacteriaceae; genus Mesorhizobium; species Mesorhizobium sp. WSM3879. The sequence goes on from NZ_NSFZ01000017.1 coordinate 70,623, forward strand.
GCATGTTGCCCAAGAGTGCGGAACGGTTTTGGGATATGGGCATGCGTCAGCAAAGCTCGGCCTGCGGTGACGTGATGCCGGCAGCACGGGACGACCAACACGCCGTCCGCGCTGCCTGGCCAGGCCGTCAGCCGGCGGGCTTGTAGGCGCCGGCAGCCTTGTTGGCGGCAGCGAGCACCGCCTTCATGTCGAGTTCTTCGAGGACGACCAGCTCGCTCAACGAGCCGCTCGCGCGCACGGCAAGGGCCATGCCCATCCCGGCGACCTGATCCGGCACCTCGCCATTGACGACGACGTCGTAAATGCCGCGCGTGAACATGACGCTGCTCATCCTGCCGCCGACGCTTTCAAAGAGCGCCTGGATTGCAGCTTCGCGGTTCGATCCCTGCATCAGCCCTTTGGCGGCATGGGGTTCGTAACTTGCCAGTATGGTGACCTTCATGGCTATCTCCTCCAAATATCATTGCCTCAGGCTGCTCAATGGTTTGAGCAGCCGAGGTGCTTGTTGTTTCACTGACATTTGACCTGGTCACGGACCGCCCGGGCACCATGGCCAACAGGCGGTTCAGCCGGAGCACGGCTTCGGCTTCAGACAATATGCGCCTATTCTAATATTACGACAATCCCGCGATGAGCGGACCGCCGTCGTGTCAGATATCTCCGTCAGGATATGTGGGCCAAATGTCGTCAGAGCGATGCGCCATGGCCGTTTTGTGTGTTCACGCGACGGACGTGGCCTGATAATAGGTCAACGAAGCTGACCTAAATGCTACCCTGAACGAAGCACTGCGGGAGGTGCGCTTTGACCCTGTTGAACCTTTTGGCCTCGCGCTCCTCGCGCATGAAGGCCTCGGAAATCCGCGAACTCCTGAAGCTGCTCGATCAGCCCGACATCATCTCGTTCGCCGGCGGTATTCCCGATGCTTCGCTGTTTCCGGCCGAGGCCATCGGCGACGCCTATCAGGCCGTGCTCGGCGGCGCGGAAGCGGGGGCCGCGCTGCAATACCAGGTCAGCGAAGGTTTCCTGCCGCTGCGCAAATGGCTGGCCGGCTATATGGGCGGACTCGGCATCCGATGCGACGAGGGCAACATCTTGATCACCTCCGGCTCGCAGCAGGCGCTCGATTATCTCGGCAAGCTGTTCCTGTCGCCTGGCGACACCGCGCTGGTCACCTGGCCGACCTATCTCGGCGCGCTGCAGGCCTTCAACGCCTACGAGCCGCGTTACGACCGGCTGAACATTGCCGGCGGCAACATGACGCCGGATGCCTATGGCGCGGCCGCCGCGGCTAACGGCGGCAAAGTGAAATTCGCCTATCTGGTGCCGGATTTCGCCAACCCGACCGGCAACACTCTGGATAGCAAGCAGCGCGAGGCGGTGCTCGACCTCGCCGGCGAGCTCGACATCGCCGTCATCGAGGACGCCGCCTATCGGGCACTGCGCTATGATGGCGAGGCGGTGCCGCCGATTCTGGCGCTGGATTGTGCCCGCTCGGGCGGCATCGACAATGCCCGCACGCTCTATTGCGGCTCCTTCTCCAAGATCCTGTCGCCAGGCATGCGCGTCGGCTGGGTCTGCGCCTCGCGCCATGTGGTGGAAAAGCTGGTGCTGATGAAACAGGCCTCCGATCTGCACAGCCCGTCGATCAACCAGATGGTCATGCATCGCGTTGCCGAGACCATCTTCGACGCCCAGGTGGAGAAGCTGATCGGGGCCTATCGCCGTCGCCGCGACGCGCTGCTCGGCGCCCTCGAGGAAAACATGCCGGACGGCATTTCCTGGAGCCGGCCGGAAGGCGGCATGTTCGTCTGGCTGACGCTGCCCGAAGGCACTGACGCCACCGCGTTGCTGGCGCGTTCGGTGCAGGAGGCGCGCGTCGCCTTCGTGCCGGGCAACGCCTTTTATGCCGACGGCACCGGCCGCAACACGCTGCGCATGTCCTTCACGCTGGCCGACGACCGCGCGGTGGGCGAGGGCGTGCCGCGATTGGCGAAGCTGCTGAGGTAGCCACTTTTCCCTCAAAGAGAGATCGACAGCCGGCTATCACCTCCTTCTCGCGCAGGCGTGATTGGTAGTGCGCAGCCGTGATTATAGCCCCGCCGATTCTTCGGCTAGGGTCGCGGCCGATCCAACACCCCCTGGATCGGCAGGCAGCGAAGTCCCACCTTCAAGGCCTCAACGAAAGAGCCCCGACGGCTTCCACCGGCGGGGCTTTTTTGTGTCGGCGATCCGGTGCGAATCGAAACCGCCCTACTTGTTGCAGTTCTGCATGTTCGAGGTCGTATTGCCGCTGGCCGTGTTGTTGTCGGTATCGTTAGCGCCCGTATCCTTGCAGCGATCCTGCATACCGGCCGGCTGGTTCGTCGAATTCGTGGAGTTCATGGAATTCGTGGAATTCGTGGTGGTCGTATCCGTGCCAGGGGTTGCCGGCGTGGTGACCGTGGCACCGCCCGTCGCACTGCCCGAGGCGCCGCCAGTCGTGCCCGAGACGCCGCCCGAAACGCTGCCGCTGGCGTCGCCGCTCGCGCCGGCTGTCTGAGCCATGGCGCCCGAGGTCGCGAGCGCGAGGGTAAGAACGGAAGCTGCGAGAATCTTCTTCATCATCAGGAAATCTCCATTGGTTTGCATCGTTGACTAAGTTTTCAACGGAGCTTTCCAGGGGATGTTCCGGCTGAAAAAATTCGTGAAGAACCGCATAGCTCTGTTGGCCTAACGGCAAGATCGGGTGGCGGCACCTTTAGGAAGGGCCGGCAAGAACAAATCGGGTCGCCCGCGTTGGCGAGAGGGGGATAGTATGGACTCGCCGCCGCGCGTGACACTGCTCGTCGGCAGTGCTCCGGAACTCCTCCTTGTGGGGAAATCGGCAGCTCCGGCGCCTGCCGGCCGTCACGCAAAGTTGCTCGGCTCCGGCGCGCCTTTCGGATAGACTTTGGGCAATCCAAGTAGAAGGAGTGAAGCCATGACTTCGCGCCTCGGCCTGATTGGACTTGCCTTCGCCGCCTTCGCTACCCAGGCATCCGCCTTCGAGATCTCCAGCCCATCGGTTTCCAATGACAGGTGGGACGCAAAATATCTCGGCGACAAGCCCGGATGCGGCGGCAAGAGCGTCTCGATCGCGCTTGCCTGGAAGAACCCGCCGGCGGGCACCAGGAGCTACGCGCTCACCATGTTCGATCCCGATGCCAACGAAGGCAAGGGGTTCTGGCATTGGCTTGCCTGGAACATCCCGGCAAGCGCCAAGGGCCTCGCCGAAGGCGCCGGCTCCAAAGGCGGCAAGCGCCTGCCGAAGGGCACGGTGTCCGGCATGGGCGGCGTCGGTCGCGCCGGCTATTTCGGCCCATGTCCGCCGCCCGGCAGCGGCACGCACCACTATGTCTTCACGCTCTATGCGCTGAGTGAGGCGAAGCTGCGCACGCCGGAAAATCCGTCGCCCGAAATGGTGTCGGTCGCGGCGAAGAGCCAGGCGCTGGCGGAGGCCAGTGTGACGTATACCTACGGGAGGTAGCTGATCTTCCCCCCTTGAGGGCCCTTGAGGGCCCTTGAGGGGGAGATTTCGCCGAAGGCGACAGAGGGGGGTCGGCGTGCACGATGCGCCAACTTGCCCTCTTATTGTTCGTCGGGCGTCTCGCTCCACGCGCAGCGACCCGCTCTGGCCTGCCGGCCATCTCCCCCGCAAGGGGAAATCAGCAGCTCACTCCGCCGCTTGCAACCTGTCCTGCGTCTTCGTCTCGAAATCGCTGGCGTCGTGGCGCTCGTGCAGCTGGGAGGCCGGATCGCCGGAGATGCGGTTGACCATGCGGCCGCGCCTTACCGCCGGCCTGGCGTCGATCGCATCGGCCCAGCGCTGCACGTGCTTATATTCATGCACGGCGAGGAACTGCGCGGCATCGTTGTAGCTGCGGCCTTTGGCGAGCCCGCCATACCAGGGCCAGACCGCCATGTCGGCGATGGTGTAATCCGGCCCGGCGAGATACTCGCTTTCGGCCAGCCGCCGATCCAGCACGTCCATCTGCCGCTTGGTTTCCATGGCGAAGCGGTCGATGGCATATTCGATCTTTTCCGGCGCATAGGCGTAAAAATGCCCGAAGCCGCCGCCGAGATAGGGCGCCGAGCCCATCTGCCAGAACAGCCACGAGAAGGTTTCGGCCCGCGCTGCACGCTCCGTCGGCAGGAACTCGCCGAATTTTTCCGCCAGATAGGTGAGGATCGAGCCCGACTCGAACACGCGCACCGGCTTCGGTTCGCTGCGGTCCATCAGCGCCGGGATCTTGGAGTTCGGGTTGACCTCGACGAAGCCCGAGCCGAACTGGTCGCCGTCATTGATGCGGATCAGCCAGGCGTCGTATTCGGCGCCCTTGTGGCCGCGCGCCAGCAACTCCTCCAGCATGATCGTCACCTTCTGGCCGTTGGGCGTGGCCAGCGAATAGAGCTGCAGCGGATGCTTGCCGACAGGCAATTCCTTCTCATGCGTCGGCCCGGCGACTGGCCGATTGATGGAGGCGAAGGTGCCGCCACTCGGCTTGTTCCAGGTCCAGACTTTCGGCGGGTTGTACTGGTTCATCTCGGGAGGCCTTGTTGCTCTGGGCGGGATGCGGGGTTCGTTGCGCAAGATTTAGGTGCGGTTGCGCGGGCGTCAAAGAAAAAAGTTCAAATTTCGTTGAACTAATGCTTGGGCCAGCAGCGCCCCGCCTGGACAGATGCCCTTGCACCGCGTCCCTTTGGCCATACTTATAGAAAAAGACCCGTAATTCAGGATCGACGATGACCATCGAAAAAATCTCGCGCTCCGTCGTGGCCGTGCGCGCCACGGTTCCGGAAGACGCCTTTACCGCCAATGCGCTGGGCACGCGCCGCGAGGGCAGCGGCGTGGTGATCCGCGACAGCGGGCTGGTTCTCACCATCGGCTATCTCATCACCGAGGCCGAGGAGGTCTGGCTGACCGACCAGGACGGCCGCGTGGTTGCGGCGCATGCGCTGGCCTATGACCAGGAGACCGGCTTCGGCTTGGTGCAGGCGCTGGCGCCGCTCGGGCTGCCGGCAGTCACGTTCGGCAATGCCAGGAAGGCCAATATCGGCGACGCCGTGACGCTTGCCGACGGCATCGGCCAGCAGGTCGACGCCCACATCGTCACCAAGCAGGAATTCGCCGGCTATTGGGAATATCTCATCGACGAGGCGATCTTCACCGCGCCGGCGCATCCGTCGTGGGGTGGTGCTGCGCTGTTCGACCGTGACGGCAAGCTGCTCGGCGTCGGCTCGCTGCGCCTGCAGATGAGCCGCGCCGGCGAGGTTGCCGACATCAACATGATCGTGCCGATCGACCTTCTGACGCCGATCCTCGACGATCTGGTCAAGCGCGGCCAGGTCGCCAAGCCGCCGCGCCCGTGGCTCGGCGCCTTCTCGGCGGAGTCGAACGGCATGGTGGTGGTGATGAGCGTCGCCGAAGGTGGTCCCGCGGCAGAGGCTGGCCTTCGCCAAGGCGACATCATCTCCGACGTGCGCGACGGCGAGGTTGACGGTCTCGCCGACTTCTATCGAAAACTCTGGCAGAACCCGGCCGGCGCGGAAATTCCGTTGCGCGTCGTGCGCGACGGCCGTGAGACCTGGCTTCGCGTAAAATCGGCCGACCGCAACTCCTTCCTCAAGAAGCCGCAGCTGCAGTAACGTGCATCCAAGGCTGCTGAAGACCTTTCTGGCGGTCGCGCGCACACGCAACGTCACGCGCGCGGCGGGCGAGCTCAATCTCGCGCAGTCGAGCGTCAGCGACCAGATCCAGTCGCTCGAGGCCGAGCTGGGCGCGACGCTGTTCACACGGTCGCGGCAAGGGCTGGACCTGACCCCGGCCGGCGAGGCGCTGCAAGCCTACGCCGAGGAATTGCTGGCGCTCGCCGACGACGCCCGGGCCGCCATCGATGCCACCGAGGCCGAGACGGCCGGCAGCCTGTCGATCGGCGCGCTCGAGACGATCGCTTCGGCAAAACTTCCCGGCTGGCTCGCCGATTTCCAGGCCGTTCATCCCGACATCGACATCAGGCTGAAAATCGCAGGCAGCGGCGAGTTGCGCCGCAGGCTGGGAGAGGGCGGGATCGACGTCGCCTTCTGCTTCGACAGACCGGGCGCCAGCGAGCCCGACGAGCGCTTCGCCAGGCGCCCCGTCGCGGCCGAGCCGCTGGTGCTGATCGCGCCGCCGGGCGAGAACCGGGCGGATGTCGATCTGGCGGAGCTTGCCGAAAAGCGTTTCGTCGCCACCGAAACCGGATGCGTCTACCGCGTCATGGTCGACACGGCCTTCACCGAGGCGGGCCTCGGCGGACCGAAGCTCGCGGCCGAGGCTGGCAGCATTGACGCCATCGCCGGCTTGGTGGCGGCCGGCGCCGGCTTCGGCCTTGTGCCGCGGCTGGCGGTCGCCGCGGCGCTCGATCGCGGCGAGGTGGCCGAGATCGCATGGCCGGGCCCGATCCGCTCGGCGGAGCTGGTCATGATCTGGCGGCGCCGGCGCGTCCAGCCGCCGGCGCTGAAGCTCTTGCTCGCGGCGATGGGCGAAAACTTCGCGATCGTCAGACCAGCCGCTGCCCGCCCTCGACATGCAGCGTCGTTCCCGTCGTAAAGCCGTTGCCCATCAGGAAGCGGATCGCGTCCGCAATGTCTTCCGGCCGTCCGACTCGTCCAGCCGGCAGGCGCTTCGCCATCGCGGCAAGCGTCTCGTCCTTCGCATCGCCGGCAACGTATTGCCAGATCGGCGTGTCGACCCAGCCGGGCGAGACGGCATTGACGCGGATCGGCGCCAGCTCGATCGCCAAGGCCCGCACCAGCCCTTCGAGCCCGGCGTTGACGGCCGCGACCACCGAGCCGCGCGCGGCCGGGCGGTAGGCGGCAATGCCGGAGACGAAGGTGAGCGAACCGTTGGCCGAAAGCTTCGGCGCACCATGCTTGGCCAACAGCAGCGGCCCGTAGAACTTGCTGTCCACCACCTTTTGCGCTGCCGAAAGCTCGATCTCGGGCAAAAGCCGGTAGGCGCCTTCGATGTCGGCCGCCGTGCTGACGATATGCTCGAGCCGGCCGATGCGCGCGAACAGCGTCGCGACCTCGGCCTCGCGGCTGATGTCTACCAACTCCGTTGCCAGCGCGGCCGGGCGACCGAGCTCATCGCGCGCGGCGTTCAGCCTCGCTGCATTGCGCCCGGCGATGATGACGCCGGCGCCTTCGTCGAGGCAGCGCCTGGCAAGCGCCAGCCCCATGCCCGAACTGCCGCCGACGATCAGGATTTTTGTCTCGTCCATGTCCATGCCTTTCCTTTGCATGGACGGTGATGTGGCAGGCCGGCCGGCGGAGCGGAAACGGAAGAAACCGATAGTGTTATCGGAGAGTCCGATGGTTGGCTGGCGCGGCTTTGATAATTCAACCAGGCAGGGCAGGGGGGGCGCGAAGAAACGCGGCCTTAAATTCCCACGAGTATAAGCTAAGGCGGCGGCGTCTCGACAGGGCTGGCGGGACAGCGCGCCCTCTGATCTGCCGGCCGTCTCCCCAACAAAGGGGGAGATCGGAGCCTCGGCTCAGGCAAGAAGGAACACCGATGGCCCCCATCAAGGTCGACCCGAGTAAGGTCCACGAGTTCTCGGACGCCGAAAGCTTCTACGCCTGGCTCAGCCAAAACCAGGCCGGCGAAAGCGAGGTCTGGATCAAGATCCACAAGGTCGGCTCTGGCCTTGCTTCGATCACGCCGAAGGAAGCGATCGACGTCGTGCTCTGCTTCGGCTGGATCGATGCGGTGCGCAAGTCGCTCGACGAGAAGAGCTTTCTGCAGCGCTACACGCCGCGCGGCAGGAAGAGCATCTGGAGCAGGATCAACGTCGACAACGTCGCGCGCTTGATCGAAGAGGGCCGCATGACGGAGCATGGCCTGCGCGAAGTCGAGGCGGCCAAAGCCGATGGCCGCTGGGACCGCGCCTATGGCGGCTCGAAAGAGATGACATTTCCGCCCGACCTGCAGGCCGCGATCGATGCCGAACCGAAGGCCAAAGCGATGCTGGCAAAGCTTTCGGCGCAGAACCGTTTCGCGCTCGCCTTCCGCGTCCACAACATGAAGACCGAGGCGGGGCGCAAGAAGAAGATCGAGACGTTCGTCGAAATGCTGAAGCGCGGCGAGACGATCTATCCGCAGAAGAAGTAAGGCACGATCCGGACCGGACGACCGCGCCAGCGACCTGGTAAGCAAAAACGCCGCCTTTGAGGGACGGCGTTTCCGGGAAGCGATGATCCCGAACCCTGTTGAAGCGGTCCGGGATCATCCGGTCATGAAGTTTTTGGCCAATTGCTGAAAAGCCAAAAGCCGGCGACGCGCCTTATGCGGCGAGCTTCTTGCCGTGCTTCTTGTGGGTACGCTTCTTGGTGTGGTGCTTCACATGATGCTTCTTGGCGTGATGCTTCGAGTGCTTCTTCACGTGATGCTTGCGGGCGTGACGGCGATGGTGCTTGACATGCTTCTTGTGCGGGACGTTGGCGTCCGGCTTGGCCGTCTCGGTGGCCGCAGCCGGAGCCGCGGTGGTCGTCGTGGTCGCAGCCGTCGTGGTCGCGGCAGCGTTGGCTTCGGTAGTGCCGAGCGCCGGCACCGCGAAAGCAAGCGCGACCGCCAGGCCGAGAACGGAGAGAAGGGTCTTTTTCATAAGTCGGCGTTCCTTTTTCGAAGATCGATATCAGGTTGTCGCTGGCCGTAGTTCGGCTGCTCCGGTGCCGCTTATGACAGCCGGTCTTTTCGCGAGTTTTTCCGGGCTGTTGAATCCTGTTTCCGGATTGTGTCTGGCGGGGAGGGGGCGCTTGCTGGTCAATTCGACCTGCCCCGGCTGGGTCGCGACATGGGCGGTGCCGGCGGCCGCCCCGTCGCGCAAGGCGCGGCCGGCATCGTCTGCGCCGCAACCTTGCCCGACGGTCCGACCGGCGGCTTTTTAGCGATGGCAAGCGGCTGCCCTGGTGAAGGGACACCATGCTGCCCCCAACCCATCCGCATGCTACGAAAATAGCATTCCCGGCCAGCGAAATGTGATGCTAGGCTCGCGCCCGTGCACCCAAGGCGCGCGGCGGCCCAGCCGCAAACGAGCAGGCCCGCAAGAATAGGAGTGGCAGGCGGGATCGAGGCCTCAATCCACAATCCGACGGAACTGTTGAACCATTGCGAGGTCCGCCGCGTTTCCCGTGGTTGACCACAAGGGAGGAACTACCAGTGAAAGCATCCTATCTCGTCTCCGCCGCGCTCATTGCGGCATCCGCAATGCCGGCGGCGGCTGGCGAAATCTCGGACGGCAAGGTCAAGATCGGCATCTTGAACGACCAGTCCGGCGTCTATGCCGATTTCGGCGGCAAATGGTCGGTCGAGGCCGCCAAGATGGCGGTCGAGGATTTCGGCGGCAAGGTGCAGGGCGCGCCGATCGAGATCGTCAGCGCCGACCACCAGAACAAGCCGGACATCGCCTCCAACATCGCGCGCCAGTGGTACGACACCGAGCAGGTCGACGCGATCATGGAGCTCACCACGTCTTCCGTCGCGCTCGCCGTCCAGGGGCTTTCCAAGGAAAAGAAGAAGATCGACATCGTCACCGGCGCCGCCTCCACCGACCTCACCGGCAAGCAGTGCTCGCCCTATGGTTTCCACTGGGCCTACGACACCCACTCCCAAGCGGTCGGCACCGGCGGTGCACTGGTGCAGCAGGGCGGCGACAGCTGGTATTTCATCACCGTCGACTATGCATTCGGCTATTCGCTGAAGGACCAGACCGCCAAGCTCGTGGAATCCAGTGGCGGCAAGGTGCTGGGCGAGGTGCGCTATCCGCTTGGCTCCACCGACTATTCCTCCTTCTTGCTGCAGGCGCAGTCCTCCGGCGCCAAGATCATCGGCCTAGCCAATGCCGGCCTCGACACCTCGAACTCGATCAAGCAGGCGGCCGAGTTCGGCATCGTCGCCGGCGGCCAGCGGCTGGCGGCGCTGCTCTTCACGCTGGCCGAGGTGCATGGCCTTGGCCTGCAGGCGGCGCAGGGCGTTGTGCTGACGGAAGGCTATTACTGGGACCGCGACGATGTGAGCCGCGATTTCGCGCAGCGCTTCTTCAAGCGCACCAACCGCATGCCCAACATGGTCCAGGCCGGCACCTATTCGGCGGTGACGCAGTATCTGAAGGCCATCGACAAGGCCGGCACCGACGAGACCGAAGCGGTAGCCAAGCAATTGCATGAGATGCCGGTCAACGACGTGTTCACGGTGAACGGCAAGGTGCAGGCCGACGGCTCGATGGTGCACGACATGTATCTCTACCAGGTCAAGAAGCCGGAGGAGAGCAAGAAGGACTGGGACTACTACACCTACCTGGCGACCATTCCCGGCGACAAGGCCTTCATGAAAGCCGAGGATAGCGGCTGCCCGCTCGTCAGCAAGTGACGCTCGACACCGCCACCGCCGTCCGCCGGGACGGCATCGACCAGACGCCGCGGGTGGTGCTTTCCGCCCGCGGCTTGCGGCGCGACTTCGCCGGATTCGTCGCCGTGAAGGACGTCGATCTCGACGTCCATCACGGCAGGATCCATGCCTTGATCGGCCCGAATGGCGCCGGCAAGACCACCATCTTCAACCTGTTGACCAAATTCCTGCAGCCGACCAGCGGCACCATCCAACTGCTCGGCACCGACATCACCCGCACGCCGCCGGCCAGGGTGGCGCGCATGGGGCTTGTACGCTCCTTCCAGATATCGGCGATCTTTCCGCATCTCAGCGTGCTCGACAATGTGCGCGTCGCGCTGCAGCGTCCGGGCGGGCTGGGCTATCAGTTCTGGCGCCCGGTCTCGGCGCTGGACCAGCTGACGCCCCGGGCGCGCGAGCTGCTCGCCATCGTCGGGCTCGACGACGCCGCGCATCGGCTGGCGGGCGATCTCTCCTATGGCAGGAAGCGTGTGCTGGAAATCGCCACCACGCTGGCGCTCGATCCAAAAGTTCTGCTGCTCGACGAGCCGATGGCCGGCATGGGGCATGAGGATGTCGGCACGATCTCAGGCATCATCCGCTCGCTGGCGAAAGACCGCGCCGTGCTGATGGTCGAGCACAACCTCACCGTCGTTGCCGATCTCTGCGACTGGATCACCGTCATGCAGCGCGGCCAGGTGCTTGCCGCCGGCGACTACGCGACTGTGAGCCAGGACGAGCGCGTGCGCGTCGCCTATATGGGGACCGAGCATGAGTGAGCCGCTGCTTGCCGTGCGCGACCTTCATGCCTGGTACGGCGAGGGCCATGCGCTGCACGGCGTCAACCTCGAAGTCCTGCGCGGCGAGACGGTTACGCTGCTTGGCCGCAACGGCGTCGGCAAGACGACGACGCTGCGCGCCATCATGGGCCTGATCCGCAAGCGGACAGGCTCCGTCACTTTCAATGGCAAGGACCTGATCCGCCTGCCGCTGCACCGCGTCGCCCATCAGGGCATCGGTTTCGTGCCGGAGGAGCGCGGCATCTTCGCCACGCTCACCGTCGACGAAAATCTGATCCTCCCGCCGGTGGTGGCCAAGGGCGGCATGAGCGTGGAGGAGATCTTCGACCTCTTCCCCAACCTCAAGGAACGTCGCAACAGCCAGGGCACGAAGCTTTCCGGCGGCGAGCAGCAGATGCTGGCGATCGCCCGCATCCTGAGAACCGGCGTCGAAATGCTTTTGCTCGACGAGCCGACCGAGGGCCTGGCACCGGTCATCGTCCAGCGCATCGGCGAATTGCTGGCGGCGCTGAAGAAGCGCGGCATGACCATCCTTTTGGTCGAGCAGAATTTCCGCTTCGCCGCCCGCATCGCCGATCGCTTCTACGTGATGGATCACGGCAAGGTGGTGGAAGGTTTCCCGGTCGGCCAGCTTTCCGCGCACACCGACAAACTGCACGAGGTGCTGGGGGTATGATGGCCAAATGACCATGATCTTCGGCATCCCCATCCAGGCCTTGCTCGGCCAACTGCTTGTCGGCCTGATCAACGGCTCTTTTTACGCCATGCTCAGCCTCGGGCTGGCCGTCATCTTCGGGCTCTTGCGCATTATCAACTTCGCCCATGGCGCGCTGTATATGTTCGGCGCCTTCATCGGCTATCTACTGCTCGTCCATCTCGGCATCGGCTACTGGCCGGCGCTGATCATCGTGCCTTTGGCCGTCGGCCTGTTCGGCATCGTGGTGGAGCGTGTAGCGCTGTCGCGGCTCTACCGGCTCGACCCGCTCTATGGCCTGCTTTTCACCTTCGGCCTTGCGCTGGTCATCGAAGGCGTCTTCCGCTTCTATTATGGCGTCTCCGGCAATCCTTACGCGGTGCCGACCCTGCTTGCCGGGGGCACCAATCTCGGCTTCATGTTCCTGCCCAATTACCGCGGCTGGGTGGTGGTGGCCTCGCTCATCGTCTGCATCGGCACCTGGCTGCTGATCGAAAAGACCAGGCTCGGCTCCTATCTGCGCGCCGCCACGGAGAACCCCGAGCTGGTGCAGGCTTTCGGCGTCAACGTGCCGCTGCTGCTGACGCTCACTTATGGGCTGGGCGCAGCACTTGCCGGGCTGGCCGGCATCCTTGCGGCGCCCGTCTACCAGGTCAGCCCGCTGATGGGATCGGACCTCATCATCGTCGTCTTTGCCGTCGTCGTGGTCGGCGGCATGGGCTCGATCCTCGGCGCCATCGTCACCGGCTACATGCTCGGCCTCGCCGAGGGCCTGACCAAAGTTTTCTATCCGGAGGCCTCGAACCTGGTGGTCTTCGTCATCATGGCGATCGTGCTTTTGCTCCGCCCCGCGGGCCTGTTCGGAAGGGACGCGTAAGATGAGCGAGGCGACCCTTCACGCAGAGCGCGCCGCTGCCTCCGTCCGGCTGGAACGGGCGCTTGTGGCGCTGGGGATCATGGCGCTCCTCGCCGCCCCCTTCGTCATCTATCCGATCTTCGTCATGAAGATGCTGTGCTTCGCGTTGTTCGCCTGCGCCTTCAACCTGCTCCTCGGCTACACCGGGCTGCTTTCCTTCGGCCACGCCGCCTTCTTTGGCGGCGCCGCCTATTTCTGCGCCTATGCGGTGAAAGCCTGGGGCTGGCCGCCCGAGGCCGGCATCCTGCTCGGCGCTGCGGGCGCGGCAGGCATGGGCCTCGTCGTCGGCTTCCTCGCCATCCGCCGGCAAGGCATCTATTTCGCCATGATCACGCTGGCGATGGCGCAGATGTTCTATTTCTTCTGCGTGCAGGCGCCCTTCACCGAAGGCGAGGACGGCATCCAGGGCGTGCCGCGGGGCCATCTCTTCGGCATGCTCGACCTCAACGTGCCGATGAACATGTATTTCTTCGTGCTAGCTATCTTCCTGATCGGCCTCTTCGCCATCTGGCGCATCGTCAACTCGCCCTTCGGCATGATCCTGCGCTCAATCCGCGAGAACGAGAACCGCGCCATTTCGCTGGGCTATTCGGTCGGCCGCTACAAGCTCGCCGCCTTCGTCATGTCGGCGGCCCTTGCCGGCCTTGCCGGCGCGGTGAAGGCGATCGTCTTCCAGTTCGCGACCCTCACCGACGTCACCTGGCAGATGTCGGGCGAGGTCATCCTGATGACGCTTCTTGGCGGCATCGGCACCATGGTCGGCCCGGTGGTCGGCGCCGGCCTAGTCGTCGGCCTCGAGAACACGCTTGCCACCTCCGGCTTCCCGGTGACGATAGCGACCGGCGTGATCTTCATGGTCTGCGTGCTGATCTTCCGGCGCGGGATCGTGGGGGAGATCTATGCGCGGTTGCTGGGAAGGGAGGGCGGCAAGAGCTCTTAAGCAGCCGCCTCGAACCGTTTAATTTCCTTGAGCTCTTCCTGCAGCGACGCGCCCTCCACGGCCAGGTCGTAACTGGCTTGCATGTTCATCCAGAACTGTGGCGTGGTGCCAAAGAATTTGGCGAGACGCAGAGCGGTGTCCGGCGTAACGGGCGTGGTCTCGTTGGCGAGGCGCTCGATACGGGTACGTGGGACGTGAAGCTTTTTCGCCAGGGTGTAGGGCTTCAGGTCGAGTGGCTCAAGGAACTCGACCCGCAATATCTCGCCGGGATGAATAGGCTTATCAAGGTTGATCATTGGTTCCGCTCCTGTCGGACAGAGCTGGTTGGTTTAGCTATGGTAGTCGGTGATCTCCACATTGTCCGCTCCTCCATCGGTCCACCGAAAGCAAACACGAAATTGGTCGTTGATACGGATTGAGTACTGACCGGCGCGATCGCCCTCAGCGCTTCAAGCCGATTTCCCGGTGGGACTTTGAGGTCGGCCAGTTCGGCTGCGTTGTCCAGCATGAACAGTTTCCGCTGAGCGACACGAATGAGATCTGCCGGAAATCCTTTCGGAGCTTTGCCTGTCGAAATCGCTTCAGTGGTCTTGTCTGTGAACGAACGTATCATCCACTGCCCCTCGCAACGTATCTTTGCATGATACGTCTGCGAGATCAAGCGCTGAGTATCATGCCGCGATACGAAATGCCCCGAGGGATCATGTTGAGTGAGGTGCGCCCACCGGCACCTCCAGCCCGACCTTCACCCGATCCATCGCAACGAACGTGCGAAACCGCCTGACGTTGTTGTTCTCAAAAAACAATCGCCGGGTCAGCGCCTCGTAGTCGGCCATCGTCGCCACGGTGACGACCAGGATGAAGTCGGCCTCGCCGGTCACGTAATAGCACTGCTGTACTTCGGGCACCGCGGCGAAGCCGCGCTTGGCGGCGTCGATCAGTTCGGCCCGCTCGCTCTCCACCTCGACCTCGACGAAGATGGTGATCGGATGGCCGACCTTGGCCGGATCGACCAGCGCGACATTGGCGCGAATGACGCCCGTTTCCTCCATGCGCTTGATGCGCCGCTGCACGGCTGGCGCCGAGAGGTTCACCGTCTCGCCGATAACGCGCTGGGGCGTGCTGTTGTCCTTCTGCAGGATGGCGAGGATGGCGCGGTCGAAAGCGTCGAGGTCGGGCAAAATGGACATGACAGGCATCTAAACGAAACAAACTTGCATTTCAGGCGCTGAGACAGAGCGCCTTTCTCGCTGGACTTGCAATAAATTTCAGCCAACAAGACAGAGAAAGCCGATCCATGTTCCTGCTCAACCACCACCCGACCCATCGCCAGCCGCTGACCGAAGAAGACGCCGCGATGCTTGGGCTCGCCGGAGCCGCCGAGGCCGAGCGCTTCCTGGCCGCACGCGAAAACCATGCCGAGACGCCGCTGCATGCCTTGCCGGCGCTGGCCGGCGAACTCGGCATCGCCGCGCTCCACGTCAAGGATGAGGGCAAGCGCCTCGGCCTCGGCAGCTTCAAGGCGCTGGGCGGCGCCTACGCCGTCATCCGACTGGTGCTGGAAGAGGCCGAGGAACGGCTCGGCCGCGCCATCGAGGTCGCGGAACTGCATGGGCCCGACGTGAAGGCGATTGCGGCCGGGATGACGTTCGCCTGCGCGACCGACGGCAATCATGGACGCTCGGTAGCGCAGGGCGCCGGCCTGGTCGGTGCGCGCTCCGTCATCTTCGTCCATTCGGGCGTCAGCAACGAACGCGTGGCGGCGATCGCCCGCTTCGGCGCCGAGATCGTGCGCATCGCCGGCGACTACGACCAGTCGGTCAGGGAAGCCGCCCGCGTCGCCACCGAGCGCGGCTGGACCGTCGTCTCCGACACATCCTGGCCGGGTTATGAGCGCATCCCGGGGCTGGTGATGCAGGGCTACACGGTTATCGTGCGCGAAGCGCTGAGGCGCTTGCCGAAGTCGCCCACCCACGTCTTCCTGCAGGCCGGCGTCGGCGGCCTCGCCGCGGCGGTGGCCGGCCATTTCGCCATCGTGCTAGGCGAGGATCGCCCTGCGGCAATCGTGGTCGAGCCCGCGCGGGCGGCGTGCGTCTACGCCACCGCGAAGGCGGGGCGTCCAATCGCGATCGCGCACAGCAAGCCCACGGTGATGGCGATGCTCGAATGCTATGAGCCGTCGCTCGTAGCCTGGCGCGTGCTGTCGCGGCTCGGCGATGCTTTCATGACCGTGGACGAGGACGACGCGGTTTCGGTGATGAACCGCCTGGCGCGACCTTCAGGCACTGATCCGGCGATCGTTTCCGGCGAGAGCGGCGGGGCGGGGCTCGCCGGGCTGATCCGCGCTGCCGGCGACAAGAAGATGCGCGGGGCTCTCGGCCTCGATGCCCAGTCGCGCGTGCTCATCATCAACTCCGAAGGCGCGACCGACCCCGGCCGCTATGCCGAGCTGGTCGGGATGGCGCCGGACGAGGTTGCGCTGGCGAGGCAGCCGGCATGAGCAATCTGACGATCAATGCCGACCGCCTGCTTGGCCGTATCGAGGAGCTCGGCAGCCTCGGTCGCGATACGCAGGGCCGGCTCGTCCGCGTCGCCGCCTCCGACATGGACAAGCTTGGCCGCGACCGCCTTGTCGGTTGGCTGGAAGAGGCAGGGCTCGACGTCGCCATCGATCGCATCGGCAACATCTTCGGCATCTGGCAGGGCGACGCCGAGGCAGGCCAGGAAGCGGTGATGCTCGGCTCGCACATCGACACGGTGATCGACGCCGGCATCTATGACGGCTGCTACGGCGTGCTTGCCGGCCTCGAAGCGATCGAGAGCCTGAAGGAGGCAGGATTCGCGCCGGCGCGCCCGCTTGTGGTCGCCGCCTTCACCAATGAGGAGGGCGTGCGCTATTCGCCTGATATGATGGGCTCGCTGGTCTTTGCCGGCGGCCGGGATATCGAAGAGGCGCTGGCCTCGATCGGCACCGACGGCTCGGTGCTGGGCAAGGAGTTGGAGCGCATCGGCTATGCCGGCCGACATCAGCCCGGCTTCCTCAAGCCGCATGTCTATGTCGAGCTGCATGTCGAACAGGGACCGGTGCTGGAGCGCGAGGGCATCGCCATCGGCGCAGTCGAAAACCTGCAGGGCATTTCCTGGCAGCGCATAACCATCGACGGCGTGGCCAACCATGCCGGCACCACGCCGATGTCGATGCGCCAGGATGCCGGCATCGCCGCCGCGCGTGTGATCAGCTTCCTCGCGGACCGGGCCAGCGCCTCGCCGACGCCGACGGTCGCCACCGTCGGCACCATCGCTTTCGAGCCAAACGCCA
This sequence comes from Mesorhizobium sp. WSM3879, assembly GCF_002294915.1. Classification (NCBI taxonomy): domain Bacteria; kingdom Pseudomonadati; phylum Pseudomonadota; class Alphaproteobacteria; order Hyphomicrobiales; family Phyllobacteriaceae; genus Mesorhizobium; species Mesorhizobium sp. WSM3879. Next base: position 87,737 of record NZ_NSFZ01000017.1, read on the forward strand.
TCAACGTCATCCCGTCGCGGGCAATCTTCACCATCGACCTTCGCGATCCGAACGAAATGCATCTTCGCGAAGCGGAAGCGGCGCTCGCCGCCTTCCTCGACGACCTTGCTGCAAGCGCCGGCGTCACCATCCACGCCGAAAGCCTGGCGCGCTTCGAGCCGGTGACGTTCGATGCCGGCATCGTCTCGCTGATCGAGGATGGCGCCAAAGTCGCCGGCCTTTCGTGCCGGCGCATGACGTCGGGCGCGGGGCACGACGCGCAGATGATTGCTCGCATTGCGCCGTCCGCGATGATCTTCGTGCCGAGCCGGGGCGGCATCAGCCACAGCCCGGACGAGTTCACCGCCGCCGACGAACTGGTTGCGGGCGCCAATGTCCTGCTTGGCGTCGCCGCCCGGCTGGCAGCCGACTGATCGCGGAACCAAACGTTATGGTTGTCGACGGCAGGTGCTACCAGGCGAAGCACCACCAAAAATAGTCATTTCGAAACGTTGCGTGCCACCAAGGCGGGAATCCGGCGACATCTGATCGAAACAAACTTCAATCACTAGCCAGATTAGGGAGCGCGATTCTCGCGCGCGTCAAAAAAGTTCAGTGTATCGAAGAAAGAATAGCATGCTGCTCATCAACCAGCGCCCCGAACACAACCAGCCGCTGGTGCCGGCCGACGCCGAGGCCCTCGGCCTGGCGGGCGCCGACCGGGCCGAGCATTATCTCAGGGCGCGCGACGACCATGCCGAAACGCCTCTCTATGCCTTGCCGGCGCTCGCCAATGGCCTCGGCATCGCAGCACTGCATGTCAAGGACGAGGGCCAGCGTCTTGGCCTTGGCAGCTTCAAGGCGCTGGGCGGCGCCTATGCCGTCATGCGGCTGGTACTGGAAGAGGCCGGCAAGCGCTTCGGTCGCGAAGTCGATATCTGCGAAATCAACGATCCGAAGCTGCGCGCTATCGCCGCCCAGATGACCTTCTGCTGCGCCACCGATGGCAACCACGGCCGATCGGTCGCGCAGGGGGCGGGCCTCGTCGGCGCGCGTTCGGTCATCTACGTCCATGCCGGCGTCAGCGCCGAGCGCGTGGCGGCCATCGCCCGCTTCGGCGCCGAGATCGTGCAGGTCGAGGGCGGTTATGATCATGCGGTCCGCGAGGTCGCCCGGGTCGGCGCCGAGCGCGGCTGGAAGATCGTCTCCAACACCTCCTGGCGCGGCTACGAGCGCATTCCGGGGCTTGTCATGCAGGGCTACACGGTGATCGTGCGCGAGGCGCTGCGGCACATGGCCGAACCGCCGACGCACGTCTTCCTGCAGGCCGGCGTCGGCGGTTTTGCGGCGGCGCTTGCGGGCTATATGGCAATTCTGCTCGGCGAGCGGCGGCCGAAGGCCGTGGTGGTCGAGCCGAGGCGCTCGGCTTGCGTCTGCGCCTCGGTGGAGGCCGGCCGTCCCGTAACGATCGCGCCTCAGCGGTCGACGGTGATGGCGATGCTGGAATGCGCCGAGCCGTCCCTGATCGCTTGGCGGGTGCTGGCCCGCGTCGGCGACGCCTTCATGACCGTCGACGAAGACGACGCGGTCGCGGTGATGAACCGACTGGCCCGGCCCTTGGGCAACGATCCGGCCATCGTTTCCGGCGAGAGTGGCGGCGCGGGGCTTGCCGGGCTGATCCGCGCAGCCGGAGACAAGGGCATGCGCGCGGCTCTCGGGCTCGATGCGACGTCGCGTGTGCTCGTCATCAATTCGGAAGGCGCGACCGACGCCGGCCGTTACACCGAGCTGGTCGGGGCGGTGCCGCGGGAGCTGGAGCTGCAGATCGCCTGAAGGATTTTCAGGAAAGCGGGCTTCCCTCCGGAATCGATGGAAACGAAGCGCAACTTCGGGAACAGTCGCCTGGAACGAGCGCTGGGGAAAGAGAAGATGGCTGAACTCGACCAGCAGCAGCTGCATCGCGAGATGACAGCCTGGCGGCGCGACCTCCACGCCCACCCGGAATTCGGCTTCGAGGAAAAGCGCACCGCCGCCTTCGTGACGGAGAAGCTTCGCGCCTTCGGGCTCGAAGTCGCGGAAGGCATAGGCGGCACCGGCGTTGTCGGCACGCTGGCCAGAGGCAGCGGCAATCGCGCGATTGCGCTGCGCGCCGACATGGATGCGCTGCGCATCGCCGAGCAAGGGACCCAAGCCTGGCGCTCGCAGACGCCCGGCACCATGCATGCCTGCGGCCATGACGGTCACACCGCCATGCTGCTCGGCGCGGCGAAGCTGCTTGCGCAGGAAGGCGGCTTCGACGGCACGGTGCGGTTCATCTTCCAGCCGGCCGAGGAGTGGGGCAGGGGCGCGCTTGCGATGATCGAAGACGGGCTCATCGAACGCTTTCCCTTCGAGGAAATCTTCGGGCTGCACAACATGCCGGGCCTGCCCATCGGCCACTTCGAAACCCGGAGCGGTCCGATCATGTCGGCCGAGGACAATTTCGAGATCGTGCTGAAAGGCTTGGGCGGCCACGCCGCCAGGCCGCACGCCGCTCGCGAGACGCTGGTTGCCGCCTGCGCGCTGGTCGTCAACCTGCAGACCATCGTCTCGCGACGCCTGAGCCCCGTCGATATCGGCGTCGTCTCGGTCACCGAGCTCATCACCGACGGCACCCGCAACGCGCTGCCCGGTCTCGCCCGCATCCTTGGCGACTGCCGCAGTTTCCGGCCCGAGGTGAGCGCGGCGATCGAGAAGGAGATGCGCCGCATCGCCGAAGGCATGGCGCAGGCCTATAACGTAGCGGCTGACGTTACTTACACGCGCGAGTTCGTGCCCTTGATCAACGACGCGGCGCTGGTGGATGAAGCGCTTGCTGCGGCCGGAACGGTACTGGCCGGCGATGCCGTCGGCATCGCCGCCGGGCCGATGACCGCCTCGGAGGATTTCGCCCGCTTCCTCACCGAAGTGCCCGGCTGTTTCGTCTTTCTCGGCAACGGAAATTCCGCCCCGCTGCACAACCCGGCCTACGACTTCAACGATGAAGGCCTGCTGCATGGCGCGCGTTTCCACGCGGCGGTGGTGAGGCGAAGGCTGGCGGCGGGCGGCTAGCATCGCCCATTGTTTTTGGGGAGATGCCCGGCAGGGCAGAGGGGAGCGCTGTCCCCCGACTTTTTCAGCGAAGAGCGATGCCTGCCGATCGGTCACCGGCTTGATCGAGCTAATCAATGCCGCGATCCTTCGCGCTCTCTGCCCTGCCGGACATCTCCCCCCAAGGGCACCCAGAAGGGGAGATTGGCAGCTTCACCCCAGTAACCCTTTCTTGTCAGCTTTCATGCACTATGCCCGAACGGGGACGGCAAGAACGAGGGCATGGCGGACGACAACAAACGCAACGGCGAATTCTGGGCGCTGGCGCTCGATCGCGCCCAGCTCGGCTTATGGGACTGGAATCTCGCGACGGGCGATTGCTACTATTCGCCGACCTGGTGGAAGATGCTGGGTTATGCCGAGGGCGAGCTCGATACCTCCGATCTGTGGCTGAAGCTCACTCATCCCGACGACTGCGAGCGAGCGCTGGCGAGCGGCGACCGCCATATCGCTGGTGACACCGAGTCGATCGAGACGGAACTACGGCTGAAGCACAAGGACGGCCGCTGGGTCTGGGTGCTTGACCGCGGCGGCATCGTCGAGCGCGATGCCGAGGGCAAGCCGCTGCGCCTGATGGGCGTGCAGACCGATATCACCAGGCAGAAGGAGGCCGAGGCCGCGCTTGAGCAGGTCAATGTCCGCTTGCGGCTCGCGCTCGCCGCCAGCGGCACCGGCATCTGGCACTACGATCGGCATCAACAAGAGCTATTGGGACCCGCGCACCAGGGAGATCTTCGGCCTGGTCAGCGATACCGACGAGGTGACGGCCGATCTCTGGCACACCTATCTCCACCCGGACGACAAGGAGGCCACCGAGCGCGCGCATCTGCCGCCGCCGGGCTCGAAAAGCGTGACCGCCACGCAATACCGTATCGTCCGGCGCGACGGCTCGGTCCGCCATGTCGAGTCGCTGGTGCGTTTGATCGCCGGCGCCGGCTCGGCCGGCCAGATCCTCGGCACGGTACGCGACATCACCGACGAGACGAAGCGCGCCGAGGAGCTCGCTTACGCCGCCCATCACGATGCGCTGACCGGGCTGTGGAACCGCTCGGCCTTCGACCGGCTGCTCGCCGAAAACATCGGCGCGGCGGACCGGCTGCCGCTTGCCGTCTTCTATGTCGACCTCGACTACTTCAAGGCGCTGAACGACTATGCCGGCCATGCCGCGGGCGATATCGCGCTGAAGAGCGTCGCCGGCGGCATCCGCGCCAGCCTGCCGCCCTCGGCGCACGCCGCGCGCCTCGGCGGCGACGAATTCGCGCTGCTGGTTCCGAACTGCAACGACGCTTGCGCCGAGCGGCTGGCGCGTGCCGTGCTCGCGGCGGTGCGCGACGCCGATCTCGGCTCCGCCGTGTCGTCCCGCAGGCTAGCCGCCAGCATCGGCATCGCCTTCGTGCGCGATCCCCGGACGACGGTAACCGATGCGCTCGCCTGCGCCGACGATGCCTGCTACGCCGCCAAAGCCGGCGGGCGCGACCGCTTCGCCGTGTTCTCGGCCGAAACAGCTTCCGGAGCCGGCGGCCTCAACGCCGCGCGGCTTGCCGCCGATCTGGTCGATGCCATGGAGGACAGCCGGTTGAAGCTGTTCGGCCAGGAGATCCATCGCCTCGGCAGGCCCTGGCAAGACAGCCGCCATGTCGAGGTGCTGGCGCGGCTCGAGGCGCGCAACGGCAAGCTGATCTTGCCGGGCGAGTTCATGCCGGTGGCCGAACGCTTCGGGCTTGCCGCCCGGCTCGACCGCTGGATCATCCGCACGGCGCTGTCGCGCCATGGCAGGGCGATGCTCTCCGGCGCCGTCTCGCTCGGCTTCAACCTGTCGGCGCAGACGCTCTCCGATCCGCAGCTTTGGGATTTCGTCGACGCGGCGATCGCCGAGAACGGCGCGCCGCCGTCTGCAATCGGCTTCGAGATCACCGAGACCGCGGCTGTCACCAATTTCGACGCAGCGGAGGAATTCGTGCGCCGGGCAAGGCTGCGCCATTGCCGTGTCAGCCTCGACGATTTCGGCGCCGGCATGAGCTCGTTCGAGTATCTGCGGCGCTTTCCTATCGATGCGATCAAGATTGACGGCTCCTTCGTCCAGCACATCGCCGACAGCCGCTTCGACCGCGAGATCGTCTCGGCAATCGCCGGCATCGCCCGCTCGATGGGCTGCGCCGTCGTGGCCGAGAAGGTCGAGGGGAAAAGCGCGCTGGAGATCCTCGTCGGCATGGGCGTCGGCTATGGCCAAGGCTATTTCCTGCACCGGCCAGAGCCGCTGGAGGCGATCGTGGCGCGGGCCGCGGCTGAGAAGCCACAAGCCCGGGTGGGTGTCGCAAAATAAGCCACGGCTAAAATTGCGAGCACCCTCCGCGATTGCCGAGATCGAACAGCAGCTCGGCCTGGATCAGCTCGGCATTTCGCCCGATACAATGGTCCCGCGATCATCGACCCGCAGGACCCCGACCCGCTGGACCGGCGCTGGAAAAGCATCTGGGCTGGATCGACAAGGCCGCTTCGATCGCGTCTGGCGAAATTGGGGTCTACGGCAGTTGATGCGATGGAGAGCCAATCTCCTCCTTGGGGGAGATGCCCCGGCATGGCAGAGGGCGGCCGCCGGCGTTTACCCCATCACCCACCGCAATACCCCGGCCGAAGCCACGCCGATGACCACCGTCGGCAGCATCGACAGTCTTGTCGCCGCGAGCAATGTGATGGCGAGCGCCGCCAGGTCGGCCGGATTCTTCGACACGAAGTCGGGCGCGATCACCGAGATCAGCACGCAGCCGGGCGCGGCTTCCATCACGGCGGTGGCGCGTGGACTGAGCGTGCGGTTCCTGAGCACGACATAGCCGCCGATCCGCGTCAAATAGGTGACGCCGGCCATGGCAAGGATGGCGAGAACGGTCCAGGGCTCGATCATTTCTCACCTGCCAGAAGCCAGGCGGACACCAGCCCGGACAGCGCGCCTGCCGCCACGTACCAGGCGCCCGGAACGACGAGATAAGTTGCCGCCGCCAGCGCGAGGCTGACCAGCCAGGGGCGCGCCGCGGCAAAACCCTTCCACATGCCGCGCAGCAGCACCAGGAACACAGCCGGAAAGGCCATGGCGAAGCCGTAGCGCTCGACGTTGCCAAGCGCCGGCCCGAGCGCCGCTCCGCAGGTCGTGAAAATCACCCAGGCAAGATAGAACGGAAGGGCAGTTCCCGCATAATAGGCGAGGCTGAAGGCTGGCCGCAGCCCGCCTGCCGCGCGGCGCTTCGCGTCGGCGAGCCCGAGCGCCCAGCTCTCGTCGCACATCAAGAACAGCGCGGGGAACGCCTTGCGCTTGGGCAGGTGGCGCAGGAACGGCGCAAGTGCCGCGCCCATCAGGAAATGCCGGCTGTTGACCAGCAATGTGATGGCGGCGATCAACAGCACATGCGGCGGCGAGGTCCAGAGCTGGATGGCGGCAAATTCGGAGCCGCCGGCGAAGTTGAGGCCCGTCATCAACGGCACCTCGACGACGCTCAAGCCCTTCTGCGCCGCCTGCGCGCCCAGCACGAGTGCGTAGGGCACAATGCCAAGCAGCACCGGCGTCGAGGCGGCGGCGCCCCGCCGGAATTCGGCGCCGCGCGCTTCGGCGGGAGGGTGGCCCAGGGTTAGCTCGGAAACGCTCATGGCTCTTCTTCGGCCAGCCTTGCGGGGCGGCCTTCTCCGGTTGCTCGATGGTCGGTTATTCGCTGGCCATCATAGCCGAAACGCTCCGCAATCGGGTTGCGAAGATGCGAGGTTTCTGCAAAGATTTGGCATTGGATAGCGAGAATTAAGACAATATTGGAATCAGACGCCATGAAGCTGGATGAGATCGACAAGCGGATTTTGCGCGCCCTGCAGCGCGACGGGCGCATGGCCAACAACGATCTTGCGAGAGAGGTCGGCCTGTCGCCGTCACCCTGTCTGAGGCGCGTAAAATTGCTGGAGGAAGCGGGCGTCATCGACCGCTATGTCGCGGTGCTCAACCCGGCCAAGATCGGTCGCGGTCATACCTTCTTCACCCGCATCTGGCTGAAGCAGCAGGACGAGGACACGATCGAGCATTTCGCCAGGGAGGTGGCCAAGCTGCCCGAGGTGCTGGAATGCTATCTGATGCTGGGCGATTGCGACGCTATGGTGCGGGTTGTGGCGGCGGGCATCGAGGACTATCGCCGCTTCCAGTCGGAGCACTTAAGTCGCATCAAGGGGGTGCAGAACGTCAAGACCGACGTGCCCAGCCAGACGGTCAAGCAGACTTCGGAGATGCCGCTTTAGATCTTCCCTTTTTCGTTGAGGGAGAAGGTGGCCGCGAAGCGTCCGGATGCTGCTGGAAGGACCGCCGCGCGGCAATGAGGCGCCAGTTTCCGAGCGCCTCGTTTCGTCCCTATCGTCTCGGCGCTGCGCGCCTATCCGCCGGTCTCCGGCAAGGGAGAAGGTGAACCCATGCCTAATGATGCACGTGGTGCTCCGCGTTGCGTTTGCGCGTCGCCGCCGCCTTCTTGGCGGAAGCAGAACGCTCGGCCGCCGAGCGCGAGCTTGACGCTTTGCCGCCGGCCTTGCCGCCCTTGTGCGCCGCCGGATGGCCGGTGTGCTTGCCGCGGCCCGAGCCGCCCGCCTTCTTGCCGCCGCCATCGTCCTTGTTGACGGTCGCCCAGGCTCGCCGCTCGGCTTCCTTCTCCGAGACGCCGCGCTTTTCGTAGCCCTCGGCGATATGGTCGGCCTTGCGCTCCTGCTTGTCGGTGTATTTCGATTTGTCTCCGCGTGGCATTTTTCTTCTCCTGTTGCGCCGAGAGGAGCCGCTACGGCTCCTTCTTCGTTTTGACCGCGTCGCCGAGATCGGACCGCTCGGGGTCCTTGTTGTTCTCGCCGGCCGCGTCGCGATCCTCGTCGGGATCGTCCTTGGCTGGCAGATAGCCTCTCGGCCGATTGGCTTTCGGACCTTCCCAACGTGGCCATTGATCGGATGTGCCTGGACGTCCGGTACGGGGTGAATTGCTCATCATTGCCTCGCTTTCAGAGAGCCGGTCAGCCCTCGGCCTTCATGGTTCGTGCGATTTCAAGCAGCTTGTCGCGGTCGTGCCCGTGCTCGCGGATCAGCTCGCGCGCCTGCTTCGGTGAAAGGTCGGTGTTCTCGGCCAGGAACCGCACGTCCGGATCGTCGCCGCCCTTGGTCGGCAGCCTTGCGTCTTGTGCCGTTCCGCCAGCGCCCGGGCGATGTGGAAGTTTGCTTTTTTCCATCGTTTTCTCCTTCCGATAACCAACCCTTGGCGGAAGGACTGGTTCCTTCGCCGAGCTGGCGACCGCGATGAGGCAGGGCGCCTGAAAGGGGCTGCGGTCGTGCGGGGCCGGGGCTACGCCTTCTCGTTTTCGTGCCCGCGCTCGGCAGCTTCCTTCTGGCGGCGCAGCACTTCGTCGGTGCCGACGATGTCCTTCGCGCCACCGCTGATGGCGGTGGAGACGACCGCGGGCGGATCGCTCGCCGGGAAACTATCTTCGAGACCGGACTGCAATTGTTCTTCCAGCGTGTCCGGGTTCTCCGAGCGTCCTTGCGTGCGGCGGCCGTCGATCTGTTCCACATCCTGTTTGGCGTCGGGATGCTCGCGCACATTGCGCAGCGTGGACACGACGAGTTCGATCGCGAACTCCTTCGTTGCCTCGACGTCTCCCGTGACGACGTCCGCTTCTTCGATGACGCGGATGAGGGACGCCTCGACCTTGTCCATCTCGCTCTTGCCTTGGCAGCGCGCCAGCTTCTGGCTCAGGGCGGTGATGAGCAGCGGAGCGAAGGTCGAATAGGCCTGCATACGTGTCTCATCGACACGTTCGGGGTGAAGTGTGCGCACGGACATTGTTGCCTCCGTTCAAACGTCCTGCCGACGGCCGAGCCGCCGGGGTTTCGGAGGAACCAAGGGGAGGGGAAGAAGTTCCAAATTGGATGTTCTGGGCGGCGTCCCGCGAAGGGATCGCGGGACGCCTGCTTAAAGCTCAGCGCTGGCCGCCCTTGCGGCCGGCTTCGGATGCACGTTCGCGGTCTTCGGCGAAGTTGCCGCTGCCGCCCCGGTGCTGACCTGAATCCTGCTGACGCATGTTGCGGTCCTCGGCCTGCTGCTGGCCGCGACGCTGATCGTCGCGGTTCTTGTGGCTCTGCTGGCCTGCTTTGACGTGCTGTTGGTGAGTTCCGCCTTGATTAGGCATATCTGCAGCTCCGTTGTTGGGGATTGGTCTTCGGGGTTTGATTCAAGGAGGTTCGACCGCCTTGAGCAATGAGAACCGCTGCCCGCGATCGATGTTCCCCCACGAAATATTTCGTGAATCCCTTTAGCCCGACCATGCCGCGACAGCCTTGTCGTGCGTCGCCGGTCCGCGCGTGCGCCAGGGCCCGGGGCCACGGTCGGTCTCTTTCCTACGACTGAAGTCGGAGTGGCTCGCGCATTGGGCCCTCGACGGCAACCAAAGCGGAGGCTTCGAGTTGGTAGCGGTCGTCGACGAAGTCCCCTTCATCGGCGCCGTTTTGGGTGCCCGCCGTTTCCGCGCAAATGGCGGGCATCCAATACCCCACAATCATTGGAACCAGGAAGTCGCGCGGCCGGCTTCGAAAGCGAGACGACGTTTTGACCTTTATTTCTGCAAAGCCCAATCTGCGAGAGCCCGAAAGCCTGCCCGCGAACGACAATCGCATCTCCGTCCTCGCCGACACCTCGATTCTCCAATTCCTCAACGACGACGACGATGTCACCGACATCGCCAGGCGCGCCGAGCGCCTTGGCAATGCCGTGGTGATTGTGATGGCGCTTTGCCTGATCGTTGCGCCCGCGATTTACCTCACCCTGGCCTACGGCCTGTAGCCGCAAAAAACTCGCCGAGCCTTGCGGCTGTCTCGGCCGGCGCCTCCTCGGGAAAGAAATGCCCGCCGGGCATCGTCCCGCCGCTGACCCCGCCGCTGACGTCGTCGGCCCACTCCCGCCACAGTGCCAGCGGACCGCCCTCTCGCGCGTACCATTCGGCGAGCGCGCCATGTCCGCTCCATAGCGCAAGCATCGGGCAGCCGATGCGCCGGCCGGCTTTGCGGTCCGCCTGGTCGTGCTCACGGTCGAGCGTCGCTGCCGCACGGTATTCCTCGCAGATGGCGTGCGCGTGGGCTGGATCGCGCAAGGCCTCGGCATAAGCCTGCCGGACCTCGTCGGGAAAGGCGGCAGGCGAGGAACCCCAGCCAGCCAGCGCGCTGTCGACGATCGCATCCGCGGCCGCGGTCATGATCGTCTCCGGCAGCGGCTCGGCTTGCGCCAAGAGCGACCAGGGCCAATAGCCCAGCGCCAGCCGGGCGTCGGCCCTGTCCCAGACATCGGCGGTGGGTACGATGTCGAGCACGGCAAGCTTCTCGACGCGGTCCGGGTGGTCCAGCGCCAGGCGATACGCAACGCGTCCACCGCGATCGTGGCCGGCAACCATGAAGCGGACAAAGCCGAGCTTCGTCATCAGCGCCGCGAGGTCGGCAGCCATGACGCGCTTGGCGTAGGGCGCATGATCCGGATCGGATGGCGGACAGGAGCTTTTGCCGTAACCGCGCAAGTCGGCGCAGACGACGCTAAAGCGGTCGATCAGCTTCGGCGCCACGTCGCGCCACATCAGATGCGTTTCGGGGAAGCCGTGCAGCAGGAGCAGCGCCGGGCCGCTGCCGGCAGTCCGGATGAATGTCCGTGCCGCGCCCGTATCGACTTCCGCGCTTTCGAAACCGCCGAACATGCTTTGTGCTCCACAGGCGGAACGGCCGGGCGGGATGGTTGCTCGGGCCGCGGCTTCTCTCGGTGGGCGCCTTCCGTGTCAGCTCCAGGCGGATTTGACTGTAAGGGACGCCTCGAATATCTGGCCTCTCTTGTCGGTGCGCATTTTGATGGTGATCTTGAGGTTCTCACTGTTCGGCATCTCGTCGCGCGCGACATCCTGCAAGATCCTGAGCGCCTCCTTTCGCGCGTTTTCTGGTGAGGAGAAGAGCTGCCCCTCGCTGTCCATTTGCGTGTGCACGGTGTTGTATAAATCGAAGTAGAAGCGTTCCATCCGCGAAAGCATCCGCCGCAACCTGGACGTTCAATCCCTGCGCGCGATCATGGTTCCAAAGGACCGTCTTGGCCGGGCACTGCTTGCCGGCGGCTGGCGGTGTGGTGGTCCGCTGCAACCCGGCCCGGCTCTGCAACGTTAGGCCCTTGCAAAATCCACAACGGGCGGCCGCGCATGCTGGAACCCCTTTATCTGAACCTGGGTCAGCACGATGCTCTCTCCGAAAGCGAGAAGGCGTTGCTGGCTAGCGCCACATCGGTGGAGAAGTATTTCGTCGCCGGCGAGGATCTCGTCGCCGAAGGATCAAGGCCGACTTTCAGCACCCTCATCGTCGACGGGATTGCCGCGCGCTACAAGGTGCTGGAGGACGGCGGCCGGCAGTTCACCGCGCTCCATGTTGCCGGCGATTTCGTCGATCTGCACGCTTTTCTCCTGAAGACCATGGACCATGGCATCGTCGCGCTGTCGCCCTGCCATATCATCGCGGCAGAGCACAGCAAGTTACGGGAAATCACCGAAAAGGCCCCGCATTTGACGCGGCTGCTCTGGTTGGACACGCTGGTGGACGGCGCCATCCACCGGGAATGGATCGTGGCCATGGGACGCCGCTCCAAGACCGCGCATCTGGCGCATCTGATATGCGAACTCTTCGTCAGGCTGCAGGCCGTGAAGAAGACGCGGGTCATGAGCTTCAATCTGCCGCTTTCGCAGGCCGAACTCGCCGATGTGCTCGGTCTGTCCGTCGTCCATATGAATCGGGTCATCGGCACGTTGCGCCGCATGAACGTCATCAACTGGACCAACCACCTGATCGACATCCTCGACTGGAACCGTCTGGTCGCCATTGCGGAATTCGACCCGACCTATCTCAGCATGAGGAACGAGCCAAGGTGAGGACGCGTCAGCGCGGCGGCCCTTGGTCGTCGCCAGACCACAGCGCGTCGAGCATCGAGAGTGCCGCGCTCGGGTCGGCCGTCCTCAGCAGGCCCTGCCGGGCGGCGGCCTGCTTGAAAGCGTCGAAGGCGACCGCCGGACGGCAGATGCCCGCCATGGCGTCGTCCACCAGCCGCGCCGCCGCCAAATAGTCGGGCGCTTCCTTGTTCTTCCAGGCTCCGTCCAACGCCTTCCTTGCGTCGGCGATCGACGAAACCACCATTGAGCCGCCAGTGACGAAGCGGATGGTGAGCGGCAGGAATCTACTCATCCCTGGTCACCATCCAAGCCACTGTTGCGCCCGCCAGGCGAGGCCGGCGAAGGGCGCCGCGGTCACCACCGCTGCCGCCAGAATGAAAAGATAATTGTTGGTCCGAAAGGGTCTCATCGTTGCCACCACATGTTTTGGGATCGTCATAACGAGGATGCCGCCGACCGGTTGCACAGGCAGGCGTTGAAGAGGCGGCAAGCTAATTGCTCGCCGGCCGGCTGGGCGGCTGTGGGCGATATGGCGGGCGTGGATGCGGCCTGAGCGGCACGTCGACGCGCGAAGATTGGATCGGCCATGGAGGCCGGGCACCCTGGCGCAGAAATGATCTGGACAGTGTGCCGATCAGATTTCGAATTTCCATGGGACTCTCCTCGTAGAGTCCCCCCAAGCTGCGAGCGACTAGCACTCCGGCAGCATTCGCGCATTTAACTTTGATGTACCTGCGCCACGCCCTGCCGAGACCGCAGGCTCGACCGAAAGCCAACCTTTTCGGCCGGCATGCGTTGTCTCTTCGATACCGTTGTCTCTCGAGAAGGGGATGACGAATGCCCCGGTGCCCCACCGCCACCCGGTGGCAAACACGGCGAGCGGGGCCAGAGTCGGCCTGCCAAGGCGAACGGCTCTCCCCGATCGTCGGCGGTTGCCGAATCCACAAGGAGGCTCCAATGAAGAAAGCACTTCTTTGCTTCGCCATTGTCCTGATGTCGGGCCAAATGCCTGGAATGACTGCGGTGGCCCAGACCCAGCCGACGAGTTCGCAGATCGAGGATTGCCAGGTCAAACCGGATGCCAACGCGACCCCTGGTCAGACCGGCGAGCAGCCGAAAGCGCAGGCCCCGCAAGCGCAGGCCAATGATCAGTCCAACAACCTGACCGCCAGCCTCGCGCCTTGCGACGGTGTGCTGAAGCCTCCGCCCACCGGAGACAAGAACGCTACCGCTCCGCCGGCCGACACCAGCCAGATGCCGGTGATCAAGCCGGGCGAGGTCCCGCCACAGACGTCGAAGTAGAACGCCTGATCGGTCTGGCGGGAAACTTTTCCCGCGCGGGCGAGTTACTGCCTGTGCAGTTCCCGGATACCCGAACTGCTTCCCACAATTGCCGCCCCGGCTCTCCCATCCGGGGCGGTTTTTTGCTGGCTGCGGGCCCGGCACGCCCTGCCTCGTTGCCTATCTTCTCGGCTCCGAAGCACGGAACCATCGGGCCCGCGCCGAATTGTCCTCAGCGGGCCGCGTCAGCCGGACCTGGTGGTAAAGAGAACAGGGTTTGGTTTCTCCGGCTTCACACCCTGGCCAACGAAAAGGCAGTCGAGCTCTTGTCCCACCCGGCC
>NZ_NSFZ01000018.1:0-93541 GCF_002294915.1 Mesorhizobium sp. WSM3879
GCGCCGAGCAGTGACGATCCGAGCCACCAAATGAGCCTCTATGTCGTCGATCGCGGCGTGGACAACGACTCGAATCCAACCGAGAACGACGGCAAGATCTATGAATTCCATTTGAACGATTGGCTGCTCGCCTGATCCGGCGGGGCGCCCTTCTCAGGCTTTTGGCACACCGGGCGAATAGATCAGCGCTCGGCGACGGTCGAGACATCCGCTCGGGACCGACATGCCAGCGTCGATCACCCGTTGCAACGTCCACCCGCCATGTTGGTGGTTCAAGTCGGGTTCGACCTTTTGGCTGAATTTCAATTTATTAGCAGATGCGAATATATTCGGTCGCCGGCCATCTGTGTCTCCTGCCGGCCAAGGCCCGGTGGCCGCGCCCAAACGCCACACCCAAAGGCTACCGGGCCGCAACCCGTGCGATTCTCGCAATAGCGAACGCGCCAAGAGCCCGCTCGCTTTCGGGGGGACGAGCGGGGCTCCGGGGTCTCGCGCAACCCAGCCGCGCGCTATCGCGCCGCGAACCCAACCTGCCCACGGTGAAATGTTCCAGCCTCACGCGACCGAAGTCGCACCTGCTGAAGCTTTGGTCCGCACCGCTGAAACCTTCGCCTCGCTACGGCATTTGATAAAGCCGGCGAGCATGGGGTTCCTTCGTTCGACGGCTTGAGAGAGTGGATAGGTGCCCGCCGCCCCTGTTGCCTGGGTGACGGGCATCTCTCGTGAGTAGACTCGTACCCCGTAAATGGGCCAAGGGCCCCAGCCGCTGATCACCGCTCAGTGCTGGGGCCATTCAGTGACAACCGGCGCGCCCGATTCAACCTTGATCTTCATAATCGGGTGCCCGCCTACGTCGCGTATTGTGCAGAGCAGATCGCGGCTCTCGTCCTTGGGATGGTGCGTCCCGACAACGAGTCTGGTCACGATTTCGCAGCCTCGAAGCTTGGCCGTGTCCTCGTTCGGGAGGATCACCCCACGCGCATCGTGGTAGACTTCGCCACCGTCGGATACATCGAAGAAAAATTTGGGCATAGCGGGCTATAACCTCGCATATGCGAGAAAGGTCCACTCACATTTAATACGGTTTGGTAAACGCGGCTTACCGTGGAGCGCCGGCGCACGTCCTCAGAAGAGCCCCGCCGCACGCGGGCAATGGATGGGGTGACAAGAACCACATACATCTCGGCCCTCCGGGGAAGAAATAACTTCGTACATCGTCGCCGGCCGTTTGAGTGTGCGCGACACCCCGAAGAAAAGCCCGCTCTGCGTTAACCCGCGGCGGGCTTTCTTTATTGCCTCTTCCCGCAGCCGAGAAAGCCGTCGGTGTGCTCCGAAATCTGATCCGCTTGCCCGTCGGGATGTTTCCAGTGCGACATTAGTCGGACCGGCTGGCGCCTTGGTCCCTACGCTGAAATCAAATCCTCGCCACAGCATTTGATGGAGCCGGCGAGGAAATGCGTCACCTTCCTCGTCGGTGGCAGCTAAGATAGATGCCCGCCATCCGTTGCCTGGGATGTCGGGCATCTGTTTGGGCGGGCAACGGATGGGGCGACAAGAACCATGTTCATCTCGGTCCTCCCGGGTCTAAATAACAGAGAGTCGCCCCGCTGCGGCAGAACGAAACGCGTGTCTCAAAAGAGTGACGTGCGCATGTGGCGCGAGGCTGGGAAACTTGCCGCATCGGGCGACTGTGAAGGGTGGCAAGCCATCGAACGGGAGCTTCGTAGCAAAGGTTTCCTGCGCGCCAAGCTCCTGCTTGATAATGATCGCGGTCCGCGACAAATTAGATGATCTCTGTAAGAGCGCACAGGAGAAACGTGCCGATGCCGACCGGGGCCTGAGTCCAGAAGCTCCCAGCCGATGTGATTGGCAACGCCGTCCGCGTCATACGCATCGTTACCAGGTCAACGGGCCTGGCTCCGTGTCGGGCACCGTTGACTCGCCTGACAGGCCTTGAACACGCCCGTTCAACCGGATAGAAGAACATTCTCGTCTCGCGCGTCTTTCCTTAGCCAGGAGAGAGGAACGACACATTGCGGACGACAAAAGCAAACGCGATTCGCGCGACCGTGACCGCGTGTCTGGGGATCAGGAATATAAGGCTGGCTACTTCGCCAGCAAATTCGGGCTCTCGATCCCTCAGGTCCGGGAACTGATCGCCAAGCATGGAAACGACCGCGAGACTTTAGAGCGTGAGGCAAAAGCGTGGGGCACTCAATGAGCCGCTCGACACGTTCAACGGCTCATCTCGGTGACGCGCCATATTCCAAATTTTCGAGGTAACCTCGAAAATTTAGCCCTGCATAGTCGCCGCTCGTTCACCACATCGCGGCATCGACATTGAAGGCCCACCGTGGGCGCAATCTGATCCACGCCTAGGTTCACCCGCCCCGCCTGCGATCTGATCGCGGGCTCACGAATATTTGAGGACCCCTGACGAAGCCGACGGCATATTTTAGGGCCGTTGAATGTTCAACGCCCATGCGCAGACGAGCTCTACTGTCGGGGGAACAATCAAAAGCCGCACGAGCTCTGTTGAGCTGGTCGCGAGTGCGGCTCGCTGCCAAAGCGCATATTAGCGAACCAACCATCGTCGATTTTGAGAATGGGTCGAGGAACCCGAATCCACGCCATGTTGCCGCTATCCGCCAAGCCTTGGAGGATGCGGGAATTGTCTTTAGCCCCGAAGGTCCATTGCTAACTCGCTCTGAGATCCCGAACGGTGATCGACAGACGGACAATAGGATGTGGCGGCGGCGGCAGACGAAACGCACGCCCTAGAAGCCTCACACTCCTTTGCGGTGAAGGTCTTTCGGGCCGGTGTCTGGCGAATATGTTAGGGTAATGCGCTTGCCGCCGCAGACCGCGCATTTCATCTTGGGTCGAAGATCCCGATTCCATCGCCAGAGCATCAGCGCCGAAGCGGTCGCGGAGCGCCGGCAGATCCAGCTTCTGATGGCGATGGCAGTCGAGGCATCCGCCGGTGACGGACATGGCCGCGTCGATCAGTTTCCGAAGTGTCCAGCCATCGCTCATGCCGGCGATATAGGCAGCGGATATTGAGACCGCCAGAAGGGCTGGAGCCCACTCCTGAGGGAGGGTCGAGTGGGCTCCGTTGCTTGCCTTTTAGACGGCTCGGAAGAATCGGAGGACGAAACCGCGCCGTCTAATCTATAACCGCTTTCGTGTCGCCAAGTTCCGCCCTTAGGCGGCTGCTAAACAAACCGGACTTATGCGCGGGATCGTTAGAGACTTCAGTCGCAAATCTGTTAGTTGCGAGTCCGCTCATATGGATGCAGGATCAATGCCCCCCACCTTCAAGCGGTGGGGTGGCCCGACCCGCGATATCCTGTGTCACCTAGGTTAAGCGGGCCGGGCCGCAGAGGTTCCTGGGGGTGCCGGATGCGTTCTCAGCCAAACAGTATTCTCGGACCAGACGACATGGCGATGCTTGAAAGAGTGCTCCAGAAGCTATTACCCGCAACTGCAGACGCCGCCGAAAGGGAATGGCTGGGCAGTCTGTTGATCGCGGCCTTCCAGAACGGGGCGACAGACGAGGCGGCGCTGGTTGCCACGATGGATAGGAAAGGCAAACCGTAAGCCCCGTCGGTAGGTGATGCCGCCATCCTGGTGCCTGGGGCGACGGGCGTCTGTCTGCTAACCGACAGGCCTTCGCAGTGCTGCTGTCGGTGGTTCGCGCTACAGCTTTTTCAGCAATCGCGCCTCTCGAAGGAGCGAAGCCGGGGCATTGCCGATCATGTCTACGAGTTCGCGCGCTTGGGCTTCGGTGATGCCGGTTTCCCGGGTTAGGAACTGCACGATCAATTGCTTATGTGCCCGCGCGCGGTCGCTAAGCTCTTGCCCGGTTTCGGCCATAGGAAAAGTCCCCAGTCGTCCGCAACGCGACTTGACCGGTTTGGTTCCGACAAAAAGCCCGTCGCGGAGAATGAGCGTTGGCATGAACAGCCGGGCCACGAAGCGCTAGAGACAGACGCCTAGAAGCGTAGCGCTGCCTGTCTCACTTCGGGACCAAATTGTTAGCATCCGCCTTGCATCAAAGAAATTGCCGGTTCCTCCTGATCTAGGATCTTTGGTAAGGCCGCGATCTTCGATGATATGGCCACTGCCCTCAGAGAGCCCCGCGTTGAAATTTGGGCCAAGGTCCGCGTCATTACCGGCAAGTTCGCGGGCTAACCCCAAAACAACAATTGCCATAGCCCGCCGTGACGCTATGGTTAACGCGGGGTTTTGGCTACCCACTCCCGGACCACCTCGGCCCGGCGGCGCGTCGACCACTTCCCCCCGAAGCAAGATGACTGCCGGGCCGTTCTACAGCCTAGGCGCGTGAGGGCGGCAGGGTCTAGGCCATAGCCCTGGCTATGTAAGTTGCCTGCCATTTGAGAGTGCAGAACGAAAAGAGACCAAGAGCGTGGTGACCTCCCATATGCCGAGGAGAAAGACGGCTCTGGTGCCCGGCCGAGTTGAGGTTCCGACATTCATCTGAAACCTTATGAACGGCCCCGCGTTGGCTTCTCACGATTTCGTTACCGCGGAGGTAAGATGCAAGGTGTGAAGCGGTCGCGCTGGACGGACACCTACGACCCAAACGAGTTCGCGGCAAAGCACGGTTTGACAACCAGGCAGGCTGAAATTGTCATTCAGAGCAATGGTCCATCCAGGCGCAAATGCGACTTGGCAGCCGAGGCATTTAGGGCCGCGCTTAAATATTGCCGTCACTCGCGAGAAAAAGGTGCGAGAAGATCCCCTCTCAAGTCGGGAAGCAATGAAGCGCCTCAGGGTTGAAGTTATGTCCGGGGGAGCCTGAGAGGAGCGGCGCTCATTCAACGCCGGCTCTTGAGAAACCGAAGCATGTCCGCGCCACACTTGCATACCGTTGGCTATCTAAGGCCAGCAGCCGCAAGCGCTCGGTAGACCGACCCCCGCCCGATGCCGAGAGACGTGGCGATCTCTGACACGGACTTCTGCTGCTGGAACAAGACGACC
Source organism: Mesorhizobium sp. WSM3879 (assembly GCF_002294915.1). Lineage (NCBI taxonomy): Bacteria > Pseudomonadati > Pseudomonadota > Alphaproteobacteria > Hyphomicrobiales > Phyllobacteriaceae > Mesorhizobium > Mesorhizobium sp. WSM3879. The sequence goes on from NZ_NSFZ01000018.1 coordinate 5,005, forward strand.
GCCTCACCGGCCCTTGCTCGCGCCGTCGGCTTCCGCCCTTTGTATTTCTTCTCTGCCTTCGCCTTCGCGATACCTTCCTTCTGTCGCTCTCTCATCAGGTCTCGCTCGAACTCAGCGAAAGCGGCGAACATGTTCAGCATGAGCCGACCGTACGCTCCGGTCGTGTCCAGCGTCTCCTTGCCGAACTGTAGGACCTTCAGACCTACACCACGTCCATGCAGGCCATCGACGAGTTCGCCCAAGGCGCGCGTATTGCGTGCCAGACGGTCAATCTTCGTGACCACCAGCGTGTCGCCCTTGCGCAGGAACTTCAGAGCACGGTCCAGTTCCTTCCGATCCCCAAGAGCCGATACCTGTTCTGAAAAAAGTTCCTCGCAACCGGCAGCCTTGAGATCACGGACCTGTGCCTCCAACCCCGCCACCTGTTCTTCCGTTGAAGTTCTCGCGTAACCAACCTGCATCCGACCCTCCGCTGTCCAATAGCACCTAGACTTTTGAGTCACATGTGCCCAAAAGTCAATACCAACCTTATTGGACGGCACATGAGCTGCGTTTCAGAACGGCGTGTGGACGTTTGCTAACATGTCAATGATCCTCGGATCGGACACGGCAATCCCCCTTGCCGCCGCTCCAACCGGCAAGTTTCAGACCATCGTATGATTTCCCGAAAGTCGGCATGGAGGATCGAAAGCAGCAATGACTTCTTTGGGCCGTAAGCAGACCGGCAGCTTCACGTTCCGAACCTTTCACGAGCGGAGATTTAGGTCCGCGCCGGCACCGTCGTGACGTGATCCAAAGCCCACAGCCGATCATTGCGATCGAGTCAACCGCTAAGCGGCCAAAAGCCGTCCCAGTGGTGACGAGGTCCGCCCTTGTTTTTGAGGCATTCGTCTCCCGAGGCAGAAGCAATCGGTATGCATCTGGGCTACGATGACGTGGGGGGCCGAGTTTAGCCTTGGGGGAGAACCTGTCATGGACATTGCCGCTTGGCTGCGAGGTATCGGGCTGGAGCAGTACGAACAGGTATTCCGCGATAACGCCATCGATCCCGAAATCCTGCCCGAATTGACTGATGCCGACTTGGAAAAGCTTGGTGTACTGCTCGGTCATCGCAAGCGGCTCCTCAAAGCAATTGTCGAGTCACAACCGACCACAAACCGCTCGAACCCGAACATTACCGAGAGGACGGTTCAGCCGCGCGCTGCAGGGTCCATCGCCGAGCGTCGGCAGTTGACCGTTGTGTTCGTCGATCTCGTTGGCTCGACGGCGCTTTCATCGCGTCTTGATCCCGAGGACCTACGTGAGATTATCGGAGCGTACCATCACTGCGCTGCCGATACGGTCACCCGCTTCGGCGGCTTCGTCGCCAAGTACATGGGCGATGGGGTGTTGGTGTACTTCGGGTATCCGCAAGCGCACGAGAACGATGCTGAGCAAGCTGTCCGCGCCGGCCTCGCTCTCATCGACGCTGTCGGGCGGCTCCAGCAGTCGGATCCACTGCGGGTCCGCATCGGCATTGCAACGGGCCAGGTTGTCGTCGGCGATCTGATCACCTCAGGCGAAGGGCAGGAGCGCGGTGTAGTGGGCGAAACGCCGAATCTCGCCGCCCGACTGCAAACCATTGCCCAGCCCAATGCGGTCGTGATCGCACCTCAAACGCGGCAGCTCCTTGGCGATCTTTTCGAATACCGCGATCTCGGTCCGGTCCGGGTAAAAGGCTTTCCAGAGCCGACCCACCCCTACCAAGTGGTTCGTGAGGGCACAATCGAAAGCCGGTTCGATGCGCTGCATGGGGCAACCCCTACACCGTTAGTCGGGCGCGAAGACGAAATCGAGCTGCTGCAACGCCAATGGCATTGCGCGAAAAGTGGTAAAGGCCGAGTAGTGCTGATGTCAGGCGAGCCGGGCATCGGAAAGTCGCGGCTCATAGTCACATTGCAGGAGGGTATCCAGAACGAGTCGCATAGCCAGTTGCGGTATTTCTGCTCGCCACACCACCAGGATAGTGCGCTCCATCCAACCATCGTGCAGCTCGAACGTGCCGCCGGGTTAGAGCGGGACGACACGCCTGAGAGGAAGTTGGATAAGCTCGCGGCGCTACTTGCGCCGATCTCGCAGGGTGACGGAGCGCTGGTGGCTGAGCTGCTGTCATTGCCGACGGAGGGCCGCTTCCCGTCTCTTCAGCTGACGCCACAGCGCAAGAAGGAGAAAACCTTCGAGGCGCTGCTGGGCCATCTCGAACGCCTGACGCGCAAAGGCCCTATCCTGATGCTTTACGAGGACGTGCACTGGATCGACCCCAGCTCGCGCGAGCTGCTCGACCTCCTCATCGAGCACATTTCGCGACTGCCGGTGCTGCTGGTCGTCTCCTTTCGCCCCGAGTTTCAACCACCATGGACCGGGCAGCCACATGTCACACTGCTCGCCCTCAGCCGGTTCGACCGTCGCGACGGGGTCGCACTAGTCCAACGGGTCGTAGGCAGCGGAGACCTTCCGAGCGATGTTGTAGCCGAGATCATTGAACGCGCGGATGGCGTGCCGCTGTTCGTTGAGGAGCTGACAAAGGCGGTGCTGGAGGGCGGCAACGCCAGCAACTTACTCTCCCGAACCGCATCGACGGCGTTGAACGTCCCGGCCACATTGCATGCCTCGCTGTTGGCGCGGCTTGATCGACTCGGCTCGGACGCTAGAGAGATCGCGCAGGTCGGCGCCGTTATCGGTCGGGAGTTCTCTTTTGAATTGCTGTCGGCCGTCACACAGCGGAATCAGGCTGAATTGAATGGAGCAATGGATCAACTTGTCACGGCCGGTCTCGCGTTCTGCCGAGGGCTACCGTCGTCGCCCACGTACGTCTTTAAACACGCGCTGATCCAGGATGCGGCGTACGGCACGTTACTACGCGGCAGACGCCAGGAGTTGCATCGGCGAGTCGTAGCTGCCTTGGAGGAACAGTGGCCCGAAATCGCGGAGACGCAACCCGAACTCCTCGCCAAACATTGCGCGCAAGCGCACTCGGTTGAACAAGGAATTGCTTACTATATCCAAGCGGGTCAGCGGGCCCTCGTGCGGTCAAACATGGCAGAAGCTGCAGCCCAGCTAAGAAAGGGGTTTGCGCTTCTATCAGATTTGCCCGATTCTGCGTCTCGAGACCGTCAGGAGCTCGAATTGCAGATCCTAAGCGGGCGGATGCTAATCGCGACAAAGGGCTATGATGCGCCGGTCGTAGCCGAGACTTACGCGCGGGCCCGCTCTCTTTGTGAGCAGCTCGGCAATCCACCGCAAGTTGTATCGGTGATGTACGGTCAGTTCGTGCATCGTCTTTTCAAGGGACCGCTGCCCGCCGCGCAAAAGGTTGCCGCCGACTTGCTGCATCTTGGCGAGAGTTCGCGAAGCGCAGCTGTGACGAGCCTAGCACACGGTCTCTGTGGCGCGGCCTGCTTCCAGCTGGGCGACTTCGTATCCGCGTGCGCGCATCTAAAGAGCGGGCTCGCTCAATTTGATCACAGTGACCGCCTTTTCTATTCGTCGCTATCGCTACAGGATCGCAAGGTTACACAGCTCAGTTACCTCTCCCTCGGGCAGTTGTGTCTCGGTTACCTCGACCAAGCGCGAGTCACAGGTGACGCAGCAGTCGAAGAGGCATGTAGCCTCAGCCATCCGTTCAGTTTGGCCCAAGCCTTGACCATGATCTGGGATGTCGATCGAGCGACCCGTTCTTCTGGAGAAGTCCAAGCGCGAACCGACACGATCATCTCCGTCTCGGAGGAGCACGGTTTTACATACTTTCGAACATGGGGAAACGTCTTTCGAGGATTGGCGATGGTTGAGGGCGGCCGGATCGAGCAGGGAATTGCGTTGCTCCGGGCCGGCGAAGCCGAGAGCCGAGCGACGGGAGCCGTGCAGTTCTTTCCTTATCTGCTAACTTTGCTCGCTTATGGCGAGGGCAAGGCCAACAAGCGCGAACGTGCCCTCAGCCATCTCATCGAGGCCGAGCGATTGATGGCGGAGTCTGAGGATCGCTTCTTCGAGTCCGAATTGCATCGCGTTCGCGGAGAGTTGCTGCAAGGGGGCAAAGGCTCCGCTCTTGCGGAAGACTGTTTTCGGCAAGCAATTGGTGTTGCACAAAGGCAAAATGCGAAGTTCTGGGAGCTGCGTGCTGCGATCAGTCTCGCTAGGCTCTGGGGCGAACAAGGTAAGCGCGCTGCGGCAGGCGACCTTCTTGGACCAATCTATGGCTGGTTCACCGAAGGCTTCGATACGCCGGTCCTACAGGAGGCGAAGGAGTTGCTGGCAGAACTCTGAGGGCCAAATCCACCCAATTTCGATTGCCGAAAGCTTCATCAGAGTCCAGCGCCAGCCGTCACTCATTCGTCGGTGGCCGAGGACCAATAGTGGCGCAACCACGACGTCCACCGGGGGTGGAGGAAACGTCTGCTTTCGGCGGATGCTGAACGCACGTAGATGTCCGACTTGAGGCGCAAAGCAGACACGAGCCCTCTGCCATCTACAAGTAGGCCGAAGGTGCAAAATATTGAACCCCTTACTCGTCCATCAGGTTGCGACCGATGAACCCGATCGGCGAGAGCCTCCGCTCCGGCTTTGGTGGGTCCCAATCCGGTCCGACTTCCTCGGCCAACGTGCGCATTGACCCGGCCCATCCCGCAAGCTTGGCTGTCCATTCAGCCGTCATGCGGTTGTCGATTGCCCATCCTTCGAAAACATCCGCTAGGTGCACCATATGCCGATAGCCGAGTTCGCTGCGCACCTCCGGCCAGCATGCCTCGGAAGCGTCTTCGAAAATCCGGCGATGCTTGGCCTCTTCCATTCTATTCAGTGCGAGGAGGTTGTTCGCAGCACGGCGCAGTTCCGTCCTTTTCTCATCGCTCAGTCCTTCGCCCGTCGCAGCGCGGATCTCGAGGTTTCGAGCCAGCGCAATCCTTTGCTGTGGAGTGAGACGGGCATCGGTTTAACCTTCGCGCGGTTCGGGGGGGCCAAGCCACTCATCTATTGATCGAGGGTTGCCGGTGTCGTCGACGCAACCGTTCCCCCGAAAGACGCTGCTCCAACGCCTGGTCACAGAAACACAAATACGCCTCGAGCGAGCACGAATCATCTGGGAAGTGTGAAGCAATCTCCCTCACAGCTCACTTTGCCCAAGTCTGATTCTGGGACGCGCATGGGACGGAAAACTTGGACAACAGGAGGCTTATGGTCCGCGTCAACATAAACTCTCCACCCGTTTGCATAACCCTTCTGGGACCCATGGCTATTGGCGCAATCGAAGTCGACGGTTGTTTTTTCACAACTGCCCCCGAAACAGATCGTGGCATGGGGTGGCGGTCCATCAAGTGAGCCATCGACATAATTGGCACACCCCGCAAACGCTCGACCGGAGACGCTTGCAGCCAATGCGGCGACAAGAGCTAGGCCAACGTTTTCATTAGCGTCTCCACTAATCGACGAGAACCTCACAGATGTGCTCGGCGTGGTGGCGCGCTCCGAACGGCGACCCTGCCACTTCAGCGAGGAACACGCGGTCGCGCATGTAGCCGCGGATGCAGCGCTGGTACGGCGAAAACTCCGCATAGGCCCAGATCGCCAGAAAGGCGCCGATGATGACGCTCGCCTCGATGATGCGATCGCGCGCGCGCCCGGTCATCAGTTCGGTTCCTTAATGAACAAGCTAAATCCGCTGCGCACGAACACAGTCCCGCGTTAATCAAAGCAGAGTCACGCTACAGGGCGCGAGCGGCGAGAGCAGTCAGACTAGGTCCTGCCCGAGCTTACAACGCCATTGCTTCAACTTGCGTCGACAGAATATCCAGTTTTTGGATAATATGAAATTCGGATTACCGCAACGTCGAAGCCAAATTTGCTCGACGAGCGGATGGCCAAAACCCTGCATTCGGACCGCCATCGGCGACTTGCTGAGCTGCTGACCGAGAAGCGAAAGCAGGCAGGATTGACGCAGGCAGCTGTCGCCAAAGCTCTCGATCGCCATCAACCTTTTATCGCTAACATTGAAAATGGCGATCGCCGTTTGGACCTAAATTTAGTTGAGTTTCTCGACCTGGCCAAGGTGGTGGGCTTCGACCCTTATGAAGTTTTGCGCCAAGTCGAGGCCGTCGACCCACTGAAGGATTAGAAGTTGCTCGGCCCGGACCTGTTCAACGGACGGCGCGGTTGGCTTCCGTCGAAAGAAGCCCTTGATGAGATCCTACGGCGCGGACTGACCCGCTGGACATGCGCCGTCCTCACGGACTGACTACCGGGCTTTGAGGGGCAAATTCCCGGTCCCCATTCAAGGGCACGCTCGGCGGGCATCGTTGCAATACGGGGCGTTGATGCCGTTGAAGCGGATCCGCTGCCCAGGGACTTCGATCGCGACGCCGTCGATGACGGAAGCCACGCCGGCGATTGATTGCGGCTTCGGCCCGAGCAAGTTCAAGAGGTTGACCTCCGGCAGGGTGTCGCTGTGTTGCAGTGCTGTTTGCGCGGCCAGCGCCCCGGCCGCAGCGACCGTGACGAAGATCAGGCACCGCGGCACACTTACCCAACGCAGGGGGCGCGAGCGCTTTGCGCCGGTGCGCTTGAGCCACTGGTCAGCCCGATTGTCGTGACGAGACCTGTCCACGCCCCACTCCCCGGTCGGAGAATGCGCCCAAATGCAGCGGAGGTCTAGCGGTAGGCGGCCGCACATTCACCTAAATCGGCCGAGAAATTGGGTGACATACATATCCACCACGGCGCTGACGCGCCAACGGTATAGTCGAGCGGCCACTCTCTCGCGCCCCAAAATCGTCTCTGCGTGTTCTGTCGCGAGTTTGAGTAGCGTTTCCGAGACTTCCTGCGCCGACCAGCCTCTATCAAGACAAGCTTTCACCAAAGCTTCAAACGCGGGATCGAGCGCAACCTCGCAGTTGACTGAGCGGTCGGGGCAACCCTCAGGAAGCAGGGGCGGTTCGATCCGTGGCATCGGGGCCATGCACCCAGAAAGCTCGAACATGGAAATTCGTTCCGCCTGTCACTGGTACCGAACGTTCACTTATGCTGCTAACTCTCGCGGCCGTGCGATATTGAATCAAACTCGAAGCGTTGCGTTGGGGTTCGTATGCGTAAGCCTGACGACAGAGCCCGGCTGTTCTTCGTTAAGCCGCGTGGAGCCGTTCCAGGTTGAGACACCGCCGGTCAGCCACGACTGGATCCATGAGATAAAATACGACGGCTTTCGAACTCAGTTGATCCTCGATTGGGCTGGCGCGCGTGCATTCTCCCGAAATGGGCACGACTGGTCGAAGCGATACTGGCCCATCGGTCGATGTCGAGAAGCTTCCCGCCGACTCTTTTATCCTCGATGGTGAGATGATCGCGCCGGAGCCGGATGGCCGGCCGAACTTCCAGGACATGCACTCCCGCATGACATGGAATGCCGAACAACTCGCCTTCGTCGCTTTCGACATACTGCATCTGAACGGCCAGGATCTTCGCTCCTTGCCGCTGATAGAGCGCAAGGCCAGGCTCTGGAGCCTGATCAAGCCGGCCAAGGACATCATCCAATACAGCGACCACGTTGAGGGCGGCGGCGCCGCGTTCTTCGAGGCCGTCGAGCAAATGGGCCTGGAGGGCATGGTGTCGAAACGACGCGAGAGTCCCTATCGAAGCGGGAAGGTCGACTCCTGGGTAAAAACAAAATGTTGGGATGTCGGTGACTTCGAAATCCTGGGCATCAAGCGGGAGCCTGGGAAGCCCGCAGCGGCGATCATGGCGCGCGGTGGCCGATATGCCGGCACAGCGTTCATAGCCCTGCCCAGCGGCCCCAGGGAGCGGCTGCGGGAGCGTGTTCAAGCGGCCAAGTCCTCGAAGCGAGCGCAGCGGGTGCCGAGCGCCTTCGCTGAGGATGTCGAGTGGGTGAAGCCTGGCATCACGGGCAGAGTGAAGTTCCTTCGTGGTGAGCACACGCTGCGCCATGCGACGCTGCAGGACTTTCGCGATGTCGCGAGCGACAGGTACAAACCCCCACAATTCAGCGGACGCTGAAACCTCGGGCGTTTCACACACTTATGATTCGCGGAATACAGCGTGCGGGGTATAAAATCGCTATTGCGCGGGGAATTGTTTTCGCCCCCCGCGACGTGAGGAAGCGATGGCGAAATCTTCTGTGTCCGCGATGGATGCTGAAATCCTGAAGAAGGCCTTCCTAAACGAAGTTCGGCATAACAAGATGCCAGAAGGCGAGCGGCGAGAGTTGGCCGCGAAAATAGTACGGGCGTATACCGGCTCTCAGACTGTCGATCCCAAATTGGTCGATTGGATGTGCGCAAAGATGACCTAGACCGGCGGGGCTTTGCTGTGGCCCGACAGCGCCGTCCTTATCTCCTCCAGCGTTTCGACTCCACTTTCAAACAGCATCATGATCTGCGCTGCCAAGGTCTCACGTTCCGGGCTGTGCAACGGCAGATCAGCCCGAGTTCCTCAAGCGCCGCAGTAAGGAATGGCTAGTTGTTCGGGTGTGGCAGATCCGTTGTGCCGCACCTCATGCTCCAAAAGCGCCGCTGTTAACCGTCCGGCGGAACTTGGCTCACTCAGCCCGGAACGATCCGCATTAACATTTGTTATAGGAGCATGGACGAGTCAGACTTTTCCAAAGGCATTCCTGTGCCCGTTTTTCTCGCTGCGATTAGACTGCAGTTGGCACTCGATAGGCGGGACGCGGACCCTCAATGCCAGGAAGATTCCGGCAACCGCGCGAGGCAGGATCCGCTTGCACCAGCGCGCCCCAGCCGGCCAGGAAGCTAAGCGAGCCGCCTTATCCAATTTTTCTTGAGAGCCTGAACATCTCGGCCTTTCGGTAGTTTGAAAGCCAGGAGGTTTCCATGAGCGACCACCCTGGCAATGCGGACCCACATGAGGGCGCCGTTGAAATCCTGTCCCGCCGATTGGCCAGAGAGACGGACATTACCGAAGAGCAAGCCCGCGAGCTGATCAAGTTGATCGGAACGGATTGGAATTCCCTGCTTCGATAGGCTCATTTCCTCAAGGCGAGGCATTGAGCGAACGCGGCGCAGAATTCTATGGCAAATGGATCACCGACAACGCAATGCGCGGCAGCGTTGGTGCCGATCTTATTTCGGTCGCCGAGTTGACGGCTAAGCTGTTCACGGATGCCAGGAAAGCGGTCATTTCCCGAGCACGAGATCGAGGAAGAGATCGGAAGTGCTTACGAAGCGATCCTGGGTGCAATTGTTGGCTCTGAAGGTATCAACGAAGCCGGGTGATCTTGTTGGCAGGCGATGCGCGGGTTTTCGACAAAGGGACTTCCATCGCTCCCGAGTTCAAAGAAAGATGCCCGCCACCCCAGGCAACGGGACGGCGGACATCTGTTCACAGCTCTCATGCCGCCGAGATAGGGAACACACACACGCTCGCCGGCATCGATCAAACTAGGCAATGCGCTTTTGTTGCAGCATAGGGACCAAATCGTCAGCAGGTGCGACTTCGGTCGCATCGGGGCAGAAGGGAACATTCCTCCCAGCGTCCCGGTTAAATGTCGCGGCGTGTGTCTCCGGCACGAGGTTCACCCGCCGCGCTGGGGCGCTCCCCCACGGGAGCCCGTTCGACCCCCTCAGGCGAGCGGGCTCTTGCCTCTGAGATTCCAACCTCACAGTCGGCATTCGCTCTCGCACTCTGAATTAGTTGATTGATCTGCTTGCGAAGGCTCAAGCCACCAATCATCTGACGAATGTCGTAGCCTTCGTTTTTGATCTTTGTACGCACCTCACCAAAATTGGCGTAAACGCCAGACTTGGCGAGTTCGAATGCGCGCTCAAGGGTCGTTTTCCTGTGATCCATAGCAGCGCTGAGCATACAGGAGTTTGGGGAAGGCTGCGCCTCAAATTTCAAACCGAGACACAACCAGCCTACATGACTGGGCATGGTAACGGCTGGACCCTTGAGGAGCTGATTGACGCGGGCATGTCTGTTACGGGCGGCTGCCTGGACTGCCATCGACATCAAAAGCTCGATCTGCCGGCGGTACGCGATCGCTTCGGCGCTGATGCTCCCGCGATGGAGTGGGACTTGAGGCCGAGGATGAAATGCGCCGTCTGCGGCGGCAAGCGGATCACGCTGACCTATTCGCCTGATACGAGCCCGAAAGACCTCAATAAGCGACAAGCAGGGCGGAACTAACTCCTTGGAACCTTCGCCCCTCCCCTAAGTTCGGTAGCTAGGCGGCGCTGCTATAGCGACGCGTCGGGACGGCATGTCGGCTTCCCATTCGGGAGATTGGAGCGGCTGACGCCCCTAGCGGAGGCCCCGGCAAAGAGCCCGTCCCATCACACCGGGCGGGCTCTTTCAATGTACTGACGCTTTATTGAAGAGCTTTTCAAATGAACAGCTATACCGTTGAAACGATGTCGGGGATGGACACGCGGTCTCTGTTGCCCACGCGAAAACGACCCTCACCGAAAGCAGCCGCCGAATGGGTGACCGGCCGAAACGTACAGGACCGGCGAGACGAGTCCGAATGGGTTCGCGTCACCGACGACACCAACCGAGCGGTCTACAAATTTGCCTTCAAATAGGGGGATCCCCACCGCCAGAAGACAACGTAGCCGGCCAGCGCAGCCATGAGACCGCACTACGATGCTGTGTTTTTCCGCTTCTGGACGGGTTTCCTTGGAGGAGTGATGACAGGTGCCTGGGATGCCTGAGCCAGCCTGGCAGCGCGCAACCGCTCTGTCTTGGCAGACCTTGCCGTCGCTTCAAGATCTACAATCTGCCGGGCGATGCGCGTGGTCGCATCGGTCTTGGCTTCTGTTCGGGATGGAACCGGCTTAAAGATACCAGCGGGAAGGGACTTCATTTTTCTCCTTAACCGAAAAGGCCGGCAAGCCCGACCTTCTCAAACGCGCCTCTGCGGCCAATGCCAGTACATCCGTGGTCAAAGGCCCCTAAGGCGCTGTGACTAGGCGGCTTGCAGGTTGTCGGCCGAGCTCTTGCCGGTGCGAGCATCCTTCACAACGTCAAAGCTAACCTTCTGGCCTTCGACGAGAGAACGCATTCCCGCGCGCTCCACGGCCGATATATGAACGAACACGTCCGGCTGGCCATTGCCCTGCTCGATGAAGCCGAAGCCTTTCGTGGAATTGAAGAACTTTACTGTTCCAGTGGTCATTGCGATCTCCTTTCAAATCGACGCAAAATTAGGCTCGCTCGGCAACTGCCAAACGATGCAATTTCGAAATTGAGATGGAAGATCGTAGGAGCGCAGATTGCGCCAGAACAACGTTCGTTCAGCAAGATCGATTTGGAAGATATAACGATCAATCTCATCGGAGGCAAGGCCTGCGAATTAATACTGCCCGCGAAGCGTCTGCGATATGGTCGGGAACGCGTTCGTGCGGGATATCGGTCATGCTTCCTACAGGAATCTCTCGCCTTCCGCCCGGTGCTCAAAGCAGAACCAATGCGGCGCCTGCTTTGGCTTTGCGAAACCCCAACCCGCATCCTTGCTGCACCCGTCGTGCTCGCAAACGTGGTGCTGCACGCCGGCCGGAGTGGCGTATTCGGGTCGCGGCAGTCTGATTTCGTCGCTGATGGGCAATAGTGAACGAAATGAGAACAAAAGAGTCAAGCGGCCCCTTGACCGAATGGGAATATGTTCTCAATTCGACGGCATGCCCCGAGGAACCTGAGAAGTGGCCGAGAGGCGCCCTGGACCCTGACGCACGCCCATGACGCCGGGCAGGTGGCGGGCATTCACTGCGCTCGCTGCAACGTCACACGCTGCTACAATCCGAACGAGTTGCGGGAGGTCATCGGCAACGTCACGATCGACGATGTGCGGGAGAAAGTCAGGTGCCAGCAGTGCAAGAGCCGGGAGTGGATGAGCGCGCAGCTATTCCACCCGACCGGCGAGCAAGCCCAGACGATCCGGTTTCGACGCCTGGTGCAAATCAGATGGGAGAAGCGGGTGATCTGGCGAGATGAATGAGGGCGTCCGATGCCTCTAGTCGCAATCATTAGCTATCACTAAACTGCGTCGGGCAGCGATGGAGGACACCATGTCGATCCGAGATGACCTACGGGAGATTTGGGACTTATATGTTGCGGCCTATCGATCAGGGGATGCTGCCGGCTGCGCTGCCATTTTTACCGATGATGCAGAAGTGCATTCACCTTACGGGCCTCCAGCGCGCGGCCGAGCGGGAATAGAGGCGTTGCATGGCACTTGGGTTCAACATGCCGGGCCCAACAAGACTCTTCAAGTGATCGAAGCGGGCAGTTCAGGAGATCTTGCCTGGACACTGGCCACCTACTCGGAAGGAGAGGCAGTCGGCAACGGCACCTCACTGAGTATCTTTGAGCGTCAGGCTGGCGGAGGCTGGTTGATCCGGATGTGCAGTCTGAACAGTACTGACGCCCTCGGCTGAAGCCCCGCCGCAATTCTGTCGTTAGGTGGCCTTTCGCCTCGCGCTAGCGTTCTTGACCGGCTTAGGCCCCGCTTTCCGGCCGAGTCCGCTCGACTTTGCCAGCGCCGATCTTTGGGCTGCATAGTTCGGCGCCACCATCGGATACTCGGGCTTCAATCCCCACTTCGCTCGGTACTGGTCGGGCGTCAGGCCGTAGTGCACGTGGAGATGGCGCTTCAGCGATTTGAACTGCTTACCATCCTCGAGGCAGATGATGTAGTCGGGAAACACCGACCGCTTCGGGCTGACCGCTGGCGACTGGACCGACGTGTCGGGTGCAACCGGTCCTCCGATCTTCGAAAGCGACGAATTCACGCTCGCGATGAGATCCGGGAGCGAGGCAGCCGGCACGGGGTTATTGCTCACGTAGGCGGACACGATGTCAGCGGTGAGCTCGATCAATTCGCTTCGGCTGTTCTCAATCTCTTCCGGCATGAAGTATCTCCGCCAGTGGCAACAAGTTTCGCAAGTCTTCTAGCCGGTTTTTGGCCAAGTGCAACAGCGCGAGGATTACCTAAACGAAGCCATTGCTACGCACCAGTTGCCCGTGGTGCCGCCGAAAGATCGTGTCGGTCGCCAAAGTCAGCGTGACGGTGCCGGAAGTCCCCTCGGGACCAAGCATAGATGATCGCCACTCCGATCGAGAAGCCGCCGGTGGCTGACCCGCCCCGCCCTGGACCCGGCAGCGTCATCTGCGCTTCTTCATCAGTGCTTCCTCTCATCTTCGTGCGGTTGGCCGGGCAGCGCCAGCGGCGGCTGGCCCTTGATCGCCCGCGCCTCGTTGATCATCGAGGCCACCTCAAACCGCAGTTCGTCGTCAGTGAGCTGGCTGAAGGTGCCATCAGGTTGACGTTTAGGCTCCGCTGGCTGTCGTGGCCGGTGATCTTCGCCTTGGCCGCCAAGCCGTCGCTGCGGCACCGTACTGCTTTTCCCGGTGCGCGGCGGCAATTATCTGATCGTACTCGGCGACCAACGATTCCCGCGTCACGACCATCTTGTCGGCCAGATCGTCGATAAGCTCCTTAAGCCGCGCCCGAATGTTATCCTTCCTCATCAGCCTCGCAGAGTTGGCGATGGCTGCCTCTTCGGTGCATTTGTACCCTGCTTTCAGGTATGCCTGATATCGGGCTTTCGCGCATGACTGGCATCAAGATCGATGGCACAAAGGTCGACTCCTGGAGCTGGCGAACCATCGTGCTAAGGCGCATCGCCGGTTCTTGGAAAATCATTCACGAACATGCCAGCTTCCCTATGGCAAATGGACGGAAGTGGGCTCGCTGTTACGGATCTCTTGCCGTAGTTCCGGAGTGCGCCCTCAAAAGGGATTCGGCTTTCACGCGGCAAAGGTCCGTAGGTGAACGGTCGATTTTTGGGCGCGTAGCTGCCATTTGTCGGTTCGACATCTGCCGCCCACACCACCTCGCCGACACCGCCGGGGTTGTCGGCTGGCACCATTTAGCCTGGACTATTCCAGGCCTGCACTTCGTAGGCCTTCGATATACCTGGAGCGGTCTTCAGGAACACGCATCTAACGTAAAAGGTCAGGCAGATTGTTGCGAGCCGGATCTAGCTTATTCGATGCAAATCACTGGAAGAGGGTATCGATCTCTACAACAATCTTCCCGTCGACTCAGCCTTGCAGATCAGTAAAGTTCCAAAAGCTTGTCTTTGATGAATCCACCCCTAGTAAACGTCCGCGATCTATTTTTTAGTTCGCGGTCGTTTTCGCGCCTGTGCCGGCTCGACCAGTCCCATACCGACCATGGGATTCTCTTTGGCGTAATCTCCAAGCTTCGTGGCACTAATCAAGGACGCAGGCTGGTATCTGAACTCGCTCCGGGATGGATCTTTCGACCAGTAAGCTCGAAGCTTTGTGATCGCTTCGGAAAGGTTAGGCGACTTTCGTATGGCTTTATTCAGAGAAGCTATCGCCGATTCTGATTCGTATGACCAAAAGGTTCTGTAATGATACCGGTAGCCAATTGACCAATACGTTCCTAAGTACCTCGCACCCTCAACATTTTCTACGTTCTGCCGAATAAAAGCCTCATTGTCTTCCAGGAATTGATGGAATGCCGGCACTTCCTGGTAGGGAATGCCAAATGTCCATTCAATCAGGACACAACCCAAGGCGTAAGAAACAGCCGGCTCGCACGGTGTAAATGAAATAGCCCCGTGCGTGCGAACTTCAACGACAACCGGCTGGACCGCCGGTGGCGCCGGAATGCCTTGCCGACGTACCAAGCGCTTGACCTGTTCGATAGTCGGTTTGCGTGCCACTAGCCAGTCCTCCTGGTCGCGAATTGTTTCTCCGGCCCTTCAAGCCGGTTCTACAGGCTCAATGACGCCCTGCTGAATGAGATCCTCAATGCCCCGCCGGAGTTCACTCCGCGCCACTTCACGGGAGCGCGAAGGTTCGATTGTAGCGAAATAGGTACGCTCCAGCGACCTCCAACTCCGCCCGTCGCACAATTCCATTATAAGCCACGCAGACGAATTGAGAGTGTATAGCCTCGGGTTCTCTGGGGTGAACACGATGCAGATACCCATCTCATCGACGGGGCGAATACGTAGATTTGCGACCTTTCGAAAGGAGACGCGACGGTAAGACACGTAAGTCGACTCCGTCATTCAATGTCGAGCAGAACGGATCAGGCGCCCCCCAACGGCCATGGAACGCATAGGCTGCCGAGCGGCATCCTCCGCGCGTTCCTTCAACGGCATCGCAGGTCGGGCACGACTTTTCGACCACACCGGAGCGCAGTTCTCGGTAGAGGGAATGCTCCCAAGTGTCGAGGAACGGCACCTCGCGAATATTGCCGTAATCGACGTACTCGCGGAGATAAGCGCAACCAATTGAGTGGCCGAATGGATCTACCGCAGCAGCCTGCCAACAGCAGTTCCGGTCATTGGGATGCCAGGACTTCATCACGGTAAGCCCCGGTGGCGGCGCAAGCGAGTTGAGCACATCCATCTGCTCTTGCAGAGACATCGCCAACTCATCCCAGCGGGACTTAGCTCGTCCCAGAGGATAGAGGCGCAGAATTCCTGCGCGGGGAACACCGAGTTCGTGTGCAAGCTCCAAATACTGTTGCAGCTCGTGCATATTTCTCCGGTTCAGGATCGTGAGCACATCAGTATCGATGCCAGCCTCAAGCAGGTAGCTTACCGCTTCGCAGGCTTTCTGGAAGCTTCCGCTAACTCCGGTGAAATAGTCGTGCGTCTCGGCTGTCGCTCCCATCAGGTCAATGAGCACACGTCCTGTGCCGATCTGCTTTAGGCGACGCGCCATCTCGCGATTGATGAGGGTTCCGTTGCTCCGCAACATAGTCATCATGCGGCGAGCGCAGTGTTCCAAAATTTGAAGAAAATCTTGTCGGAAAAGAGGTTCCCCACCTTCGAAATAAACCGAAATAAAATCTTTTCTGACCAAGTAATCGATAAACCTCTGCCATTCGTCAGTAGTAACTTCGGCAGGCGCCTCGCTGATCTGGCAATCTGCATAACAATGCTTGCACTCTAAATTGCACGTCTGGGTTATTGACAAGGTTATGCTTAGGGGTGAGTTCAGAACAGGTGGCAACTTCAGGTCCTCCTCCGCAAGAATAGCACCTCTCGTTGGGGAAATCCAACGCGCCGCCGCTGGCGCTCTGACGGGCAGCGCTGGAGTCAGCGCCTCGTTTTGCGTCAATCGGTGCCCCGAGCCTGGTTTCGGCTCAGAGTGCTCGCAATTCCAGGGCGTAAAAGATCGCGTTGATGATTTCACGCGACGACCAGGCGCGCGCGTTCGCACGTCGGCATAAACGGCTCGGTCAGAGTCCATTCGGAGTTTCTAACATAAGCCACCGCGGCTATGATGTCGCCGGATCCACATCGTGGTTCCAAGAGGGCTTCGACAACCTTTGGAGTCGCACGAACCCGGCCACAAACCCATTTCTCGGGAAGGGCACCCACAGGTCCATAAGCTGGAGACGCTCCATATGCGCTGTCCTCAGTGTCGGTTCGAGAATGGGGTTGGTATGCGGTTCTGCGGCAACTGCGGAGCACCCCTGACGAGCGCACCTTCGCCCCTGTCCGACGCCGCCGCACTCGCCTCCGCAGAGCGCAGGCAGATCACCGTCGTGTTTTGCGACATCGTCGGGTCAACTGCTTTGTCGGAGCAACTCGACCCCGAGGATCTCCGGGACCTTTTTGCTACCTATCGATCCACTTGCGATGAGGTTGTTCGCCACTGCGGCGGGTGGATAGCTTCATACTTCGGGGACGGTCTTCTCATTTACTTCGGCTATCCCGGTGCAAGCGACGACGATCCGGTAATGGCTGTGCGCGCTGCGATTGAAATCATCTCACGTTTCCAGCAACGTAGCACTGAAATGGTCGATTGCGCTGATGCCAGCTTCCAGGTTCGCATCGGCATTCATACCGGATTGGTGGTTGCTGGCGATCTCCCCAGCGGATCTGAACGGGAGATTTATTCTATCGTCGGCGAAACTCCCAATCTCGCAGCTCGTCTGCAAGCGCTCGCTGCGCCCCAGACGGTACTCATCAGCGATGCCACATACGCTCTGGTCAAGCATCGATTTGAATGTCTCGCTTTGGGAGAGCGCCACGTCAAAGGCATTTCGCGTCCGATTCGGGTCTATGTACCGTTGGCTGAATCAGCCTTCACGTGGCAGGATGCATTTGAAGTCCGAAACCTTACTCCCCTCGTTGGACGCACACGCGAGTTGGCACGCCTCAGAGAAGGTTGGGAGCGCGTACTGCAGGGCAAGGGTCAAGTGGCGTCAATTTGCGGCGACCCAGGATTTGGCAAGTCACGCCTCGTACATGCTTTTCACGCCAGCATAGCCGACGAGCATTCAATGCTTGCGTGTAATTGCGTGCCGCATTCGTCCGACAGCGCGTTCCTCCCGATTATTGATTTGCTGCATCGGCATCTTTCAATTGCCTCGTCGGATGGCGCGGCCGAAAGACTCGCGAAACTTGAAACGTCGCTAAAGCAATCGCCCTTTCGGGTGGAAGAAGCGCTGCCTCTGATTGCCTCTCTGCTGTCGCTTCCGACTCCTGCCGGATTGGACACGACCAACATGCTGCCTCGGAGGCGGCGGGAGAGGACGATTGAAATCCTGCTGACCTGGTTGCTTCGAGAGACGGAGCGTCGCCCAGTTATTCTTGTTGTTGAGGATCTCCATTGGGCCGATCCCTCCACGCTCGACGTCATCAAGCAACTTCTTCAGCTAGTTCCAACCGCGAAGCTATTTCTCCTCCTGACGTTTCGGCAGGAGTTCGTGCAACCTTGGGTCGATCCCTCTTACGCTATGCGATTTACGCTTTCGCGCCTCTCCTCTGGTGAGACCAACGAGATCATTGCCAACCTGACCAAAGGAACCGAGCTATCACCGGCGTTGCTCAGTCAGCTGATTGAACGGGCTGACGGCGTGCCGCTATTCGTGGAGGAATTAACGAAGACCGTTATTGAATCTGCGCAGGCCAGCGATAGCGCGGCGACTCCCGCCCTCCTCGACGAGGCTACTATCCCTGTAACGCTGCGCGACTCCCTGATGGCCCGACTAGATCGGCTGAATTCCATCAAAGCGACCGCGCAGATCGCGGCAACTCTTGGCCGCGAGTTTCCGTTCGAGTTGCTGAAGGCAGTCACGTTGGCTTCTGAGACAGAGTTGCTGAGCGCTCTATCCCAGCTGGTCGACCGCCAGATTCTGTTACAGCGTGGTATTCCTCCGCAGGCTTCGTATTCTTTCAAGCATGCACTCATTCAGGAGGCAGCCTACCAATCTCTGCTTCGAAGCTCACGGCGCCGCTATCATCTGCGGGCCGCCGAGGCGTTGGTTGTTCAGTTCCCGGATTTCGCCGAGCGGCAACCGGAGCTGATAGCTGGGCATCTCAACCTCGCTGGAGATACAGAGCGCGCCATAGACTACTGGCAAACAGCCGGCGAACGGGCACTGAGCCGCTATACAAACCTCGAGGCAGAAGCTCACTTCCGAAAAGCATTGGCTGCTATCATGAGCCTTTCTTCCTCTCGCCAGCGCCAGCAACAGGAAGCCTCGCTCTTGATCGGGCTTGGCACCGCGCTGACCGCGATCAGAGGTTGGGCCGCTTCTGAGGCTGAGCACATCTATGCGAGGGCGCGTTTGCTGTGCCAGACAATCGGAGATACGCCACAGCTCGCGGCTGCCCTTCGAGGTTTGCAGTCGTACTACCAGGTGCGAGGACCTGTTCAAGCGGCACGAGAAATCGGTGAACAACTCCTTGAGGTGGCAGACCGGGGTAATGATCGCTCAATCCGAGTCGAGGCTCGACGCGCCCTCGGCTGGTGTCTCTTCTGCCTCGGCGAATTCACGGCAAGTAGAAAGCAGCTCGAGGCTGCCATCGGCGACTACGATCCAGCGTTGTCGCGCAGAAACGTCGTTGCGTACGGATCCGATGCTGGTGTAGCTGGCCTTGCCAATCTTGCCTGGCTCGAATGGTGCGTGGGTAACTCCGAGTGTGCAGTTGAGCGAAGCCGCGAAGCAATCCGTTTGGCAGAAACGCTCGCGCATCCGCTAAGCCTCACCTATGCACTTTGTATGTCGGCAGCTGTCCATCAGGGCCTCCGTCAGCCAGAAATTGCTGAGGAGCTCGCGACGAGCACCGTTGCGATAGCTACCGAGAATAACCTTTTGTACTGGATGTCCTGGGGTACCATTCTTCGGGGCTGGGCCGTTGCCGAGCAAGGCTCAACCGATGCAGGGATCAACATGCTGAACGAGGGAATCCAGGCGTACGCCGCAACAGGTGCGGAGCTGTTTCGGGGCTATGCTCTCGGGCTTCTCGCCGACGCCTGCGGCAAAGCAGGGCAGCCAAGCGAGGGGCTTCGCCATATCAACGAGGCGGTCGTCAGCAGCACGGCCGTAAACGTGCACTTCTTCGACGCGGAACTCCACCGGATTAAAGCGGCCCTTCTTCTACAGTCGGGAAGTGGCCCCAAGGCAGCCACTGAGGCGCTTGAACGCGCGATAGAGACTGCCCGTAGTCAGGATGCGAAGATGCTCGAGCTTCGCGCCCTGAACGATCTGGTACAATTGCGCAGGCGAGCTGGCCCGTCCGTCTGACGATCAGACCGCGATCGCGACATTGTTGCTAGACCGCCCTGGTGTCAGCAACGCAGTGGATGCGCCGAGCCCGCCAATTGGGGTTCAGCCATCCCAGGCCTCATGAGGCCGAGCCAGCTGCACTGTCGAAACGAGAACTGCTCGACCTTGCCCCGGTCTGCCACAAGGCCGAGAGCCAGGTGCCGACCATCGCAAGGAGCGGCGCTTCGTGGCCCCTCCATCCGAAATTCCCCGAGGAAGAAGCGCAGCAATGTACGCTGAGGTATAGCCTATCGGTCAAGAGAAATGGGGTTCCTAAAAGCGTCCGTTAGGTCGCGGGCCATTTCCTCGACGCAGCTGCCTTCAATGCTGGCGTGGCACGCATCCAGGAAAAGGTCCGCGCGACTACTACTAATGACCAGCGAGGACACCTACATGATTGCGTGCCTGGTGCTTGATCCATGCTTGCAATTGCAAGCAGTTGTTAGAGGTCGTCTTTCCAAAGCCGATACGGCGCGGACATACGCCGTGACGGCGAAGGCGGTGGCGCGCTGGGGGAGCGCTTCCGGATCGAGGGAAGCGCCGGCATGCTCGACCGTTTCTCTGCCGTGCTCGCAGACGGCACGCGAGGGCTCAGATCGCATCGCTGGCGAGTGGGCGCGTGCGAGAGGCGTTGAACTGCTGGTATTTCCTGCCGACTGGAGCGCGAAGGCAGACATGCCGCGCTCATCCGCAACGAACGAATGCTGCGCGAGGGTAAGCCCGACCTAGTCGTGGGATTCCCGGACGGCGGCGGAACCTGGTACACATGTTCCCTCGCAGAGAAGCTCGGAATCACCGTTGTCAGGCTCGCCTGACCAAGAAACTTGGTTCCGACCACCGTCGACGCAGAGTTCGAAACGGGCAAAGCAAGCCGCCCCGTTAACGCTGCTTGCGACCGGGCGTAACATTGCCTAAAACGTAACAGCGCTACAGCGACGTTACAAAAGGGGCGGCAAATGAGGGTTTTCGGCTACGTTCGCGTCTCGACAATCGAGCAGGCTTCGAACGGTGAAAGCCTCGAAACTCAGAAGGCGAAGATCACCGGATACGCGATGATGCAGGGCTGGACCGTCGACGAGGTTTTCGTCGAAGGCGGCGTATCAGGCTCCGTTCCACTAGCAGATCGACCGCAAGGCCAGCGCTTGCTTGCAGCTGCCGGCAAAGGCGACATGATCATCACCTGCAAGCTCGACCGCATGTTTCGCAGCGCTTCCGACGCTCTCGGCACCCTGGAAGAACTAAAAGCGCAAGGAACCGGCCTGGTAATGATTGATCTCGGCGGCGACGTCACCGGCAACGGCATTTCCAAGCTAGTGTTCACCATCCTGTCAGCCGTGGCCGAGAACGAGCGCGATCGCATCCGAGAGCGCATCCGCGAAGTGAAGCGCCATCTTGCGTCGCAAGGGGTCTATGGCGGTGGTCGCGTTCCGTTCGGCTTCGACGAGATTGATGGCCGACTGGTCGAAAACCCCGAGCAGCAGAAAGCTCTTGCCGAAATGCGATCAATGCGGGCCGGTGGCAACAGCTTCCGGAAGATCGGCGACGCTTTCGGTCTCAAGGCCATGTCTGTCAAACGTATGCTCGATCGGCAGCGTAAGGACGTTTGATCGCCGCCTATTTTCAGGCGTGGGCCAATCTGCAGGCGCGCCAGCGTGCCATTGAGTAGAGGCGTCGTCGGTACTCTGTAATTTGGGTTGAGCGCCTATCGCGACGATGCGCAGGTTTCAGCTTTCCCACTCACCTGTTGTTGGCTTCGGGGCTTCTCGCATCGCCTGCCGCATGTCTGCGACAGATTTCTGCGCCTCACGCCCGGCCGATTCCAAAGCCTCTTTGTCGGCCGCGGCATCGATCAAAACCTTCTGCAGTCTAACTATGTCGTAGTCGCGCCAAACGACGTGCCCCATGCGGACCACCACGAGAACCATACCTCCGGAGAGAACGCCTGAGATCGATCTCTGCAACCAATGTTCCCAGTTTGCCGTGGCCGGCAGTGTCTCAATCACCAACGCTATCAGAATCGCTACAAGCAATGCGTTGATCGCCAGCAACGACAAGTAGTCCTTCTGCAGATCGACAATCTTCGAGGTTAGCCTCTTTCGGCCAGCCGGTTCCAACGTTTTCCAATCAAGAGTCGGCATCCCGCGATTCAGCCGCACCAAGACGGCAGCAGCCATAATCGAGAGTGCAACTGTTGCCGGCTGAAACGCGACGAATAGAGAACCCAAGGGAATTCTCCAGGCGGCTAGCCCGCCGGCCGCCAGCACGGCTAGCGCCGTGAGTAGGCGAAACTTCATATCGGAAGCTTTCCGTCCTTTACGTAACGAGCGTAAACCTCTTGCAGCTGATCGGCTACATTGTTGAAATCGAGCAAGTTTGAACCCTCGTGCGGGAGGTCAAACGGCATCGTCGTACGCAGGATTGCATCTCCATCAGACAACTTT
Source organism: Mesorhizobium sp. WSM3879 (assembly GCF_002294915.1). Classification (NCBI taxonomy): domain Bacteria; kingdom Pseudomonadati; phylum Pseudomonadota; class Alphaproteobacteria; order Hyphomicrobiales; family Phyllobacteriaceae; genus Mesorhizobium; species Mesorhizobium sp. WSM3879. Next base: position 27,052 of record NZ_NSFZ01000018.1, read on the forward strand.
CCATCGCGACCTTCAATCTGCACGGTAGCATCGGTAAGGTCCGCCATGTCATTAGCCAAATTGCGCATATTGGCTTTAGATTCCTCAGTGCGCCTGCCTCGCACCTTTACCGAGGCGTCCACGGTTAGATATTCTTCGGGACCGAGACTTTCCACCAGCGACTCTGTACGGGCAGAGCCAAGCAAAGCGCGGACAATCGGAAGCGCCTGTTGAAACTCCACGAACCTATCAGCAACCTTCCGGGCTGTGCGCACGGCTCTAGATACCTTTTCTTCCTCGTCAACGGTGTCGACCTTGTATGATCGCGTAGCGTTGCCCTTCACTCGAAGGGTTCTGATGTCACCGATGTCGCGAGGAACCTGCGACTTGTCGAATTCGGCCTGCAGAACCAGTTCCGACCCCCGCGGCACACCTTTCGGATGACTTTTCAGAAGCCAGTCGAAATAGCCGCGGATGTGATCCGGCATCATGCTTTGGGTTTTGACATAAAAGAGATGGTTCCCAATTGACAGCCAGTAGGCCATCCCTCGCAAAAACTGAGACCCATCCGGCGCCTTGCGCTCATCAAGATCAAAGACTTCCGCTTTGGTCTTATCCGAAAGTTCGACTGTCGATCGCCTTAGCCGTAGAAGCGCCTGCAGTCCCGCTGTGTCGACCAGGCACACCTCTCCAAATACGGCAGAAGACAGGTCCGCCACCTTGTTCAGTACCAATTGTCTTGACCCGGTGCTGTCCAGCTTCTGGACGCGATCAACAACGCGGTTCCACAAAGCGATGCCATTGCTATCGTGTTGGCTCAGAATTGCCCGGCAGAGCTCTTCCAGTCTTCGCGTTTCGCCAGTTGGCTGCACAAAGCTTCTGTAGTGAACTACATGATAAGCGGTAGCCATATCCCCTCCCCATTCTTCCTTCTATTTGCAGGTGAAAGTGTGGAGAGTCTAGTGGCTATCCAGCCCGCGCCTTGTCAGTTGGAACGTTCATTGTTCGCTGTGTTGCACCGCGTCGGCCGTCATGAAGGAAACGCCTGCACCGCTGAATGGCCAAGCGAATGCTGCCTCGCCGGTAAGACGGCGCCTGGCGCCCATGGATTTTCCCTCAGCTAGTCTCCTGCCGAAGCAGACGAGGAAGCCGGCGCTGGACCGGTTGCGGCCGGCGGCAGCGCGGCAGTCAGTGTGCTGTTGGCCTCGGCAAGCTGGGCGGCCAATGTCGTGACTTGGGCCTTCGCCCCGTCGAGATCCTGCTGAGCGGTGGCGAGATCGGACGACAGCTTGCGATCTGCGCATCCTTCGTGACCGACAAGGAAAGTTCCGTGGCGACTTTCCTTCGCCGGCGTGACTGCCCGCTCCATCTGCTTCGAAAGCGCTGAATAGTCGACGGGCATGGGATCACTCCGCAAGCAATTGAAGATGCGGCGAAAGAATGCAATAGCAATCATCGGTCGCGCCTGTCTTGTCAGCTCAGGCTCATGTATAGGTTCTTTCGACGAAACGCGGGAACCAACGCTGCCAGACGAGGCGTCCAATAGACGCGGAGAGCCCTACCGTGGGTGAAGGCAGACATTCCGCGCTGATCCACAACGAACGAATGCTGCGCGAGAGCAAGCCCGATCTGATCGTCGGCTTCCCGGGCGGCGGCGGGACCGAACACACGTGCTTTCATGCACAGAAGCTCGGAATAGCCGTTATTAGGCTCGGCTGACCTCGAAGAGGCGTCGCCCGCGGACTGCTGTCCTCCCGCTTCGACGACTGACGCCTTTCAGCTCGTCGGCTGTCTGTGCGAAAGCACGCAATGTCGCCTGTTCCAGGACCAAAGCCTTTTCGTAAAGCCTATTGTAGGTCCGCCAATGCATTCCCGTTGGCTTGTCGAACAGCTGGAGCGGCAGGTTTGCGGATCCTCCAAGGCGCTGGCGCAATTTTCGGGCTTTGGAGAGACACCGGGTGCGAGGATCCTCGCTCTGAGAACGATAAGAGAGGTCCAGACACAAGCGGCACCGAAATTGCTCGCCAGCGTAAAGGGTTGCGCACCTTCGACCGCAGCAAGGGCAGATGAACCAGTGCCGCTCCCCGCCGAAATGCTGTTCCGTCGAATCAAGCGCGATGACCTCGCGGATCTGCTGCCACGCCTGGGCCGTTCCTCGACGGCGATGGGTCAACTCCAGGCTGCCCTCGCCCGTGAAAATTCCGATGGAACCCGAAGGACGGCCGCCGACATCCCAGGTCAACTCTGCTCGACGGCCGGGCGCCAGCAGCCCGCCCTTTCGTAAGTCCGAGATGCGAAGATCCAGCAGGTCTTCACACTTCTGGCGGGTTCCTGCCCACGTGCGATTGCCCGATCCCGCGCCACCCATACGATCCTCCGATTTTCTCGAAATAATGTGGAAGTTCGATCGACTATTTATCCCGCACGGACTGAAAGAAGGCTGGTTGCGGAGTTCGCTCCAGACGGAATTCCTCGCTTGCACTGTGCATGTCTGATCTGCAGTGCCTTCTTCAGGCAACCAGCCGAATAGGCAGAGATCGCAGAGCTCCTTCATTCCGGGAGAAGGACAGCAGAAGGCACGAAGACACCGTTCCAGCCTCTTCTAGGCAATTGCAGGGCCGCAAGAGTTCGACCACCGGCCTGAGTCGAAGCGGAGCGCCACGCCAATTTCTCCTGATTGGCTGGGCAGAAGCAGTCGGCACTGTTTATCGCCGCTTCCTTGCTGCATCGCCCCGCGCCATTTTTTGGAACATGCCAAGCCGCGCCCGTATATTCCGCTCTTTCATGCGCCCGATGGAGATAATGCCGTCACCATAAGCACTGTGCGGCCTCCCCGTCGAAGGATAGGAACCTTTGCGCCCCTCTTGGCTCAAGCTTGTTCGCCTTGCGTCGGCTCGCCAGGTTCCGCGCCATTGCCTCCGTCTCGGCTCGTGCCGGCTCTGACCGCGGCCTCTTCCGGCCTTCAGATCGACGCGAAGGGGACCGTCGCTAATCCGAATGCCGGGTTCCAATTCTCGCTCCGCCTCAACCTCCCTGACCGCATGTCCGGTTTACACACTAGGCCGCAGTTTCGGTTTTCGCGGTTAGTGTGATCCCGATCGTGCCTGGCTCGTCACGCAACATGCCCGCCGGCGCCGATTAATTCGATGAGTGAGACGAATGATCTCGGCCTGGATGGCAGCTTGGAAAGGCGCCGAGATGTTGGTCCTGCTCTGCCACGCCAATGCCGGCGCCGACATTTGCCGGATCAGGGCGTCCGTCACCTGGTCTCGGTAAGACTGGGCCGAGCGGAGGGTCGGCTTGGCGAGCGTCTTTTCTCCCGTCGAACGGATACAGCCTAGCCTCCGGACCATTGGAAGACGACGACGGTCATGCCGCGCCACCGTAGCTGCGCCGTTGCCTTTCGGCCTCGGCGGCTCGCCTCATTTCTGCCTGAACGGCTTCGGCGAAACGATCGACGTATGCCCGAATCTCAGCATCGGCCAGCCCCTGCACCTGAAGCCGAGCGTATAGGCGCTGGCACTCCATCCGCCAGAACCGCACCGCACGTTCGCCCTGCCGGCGCTCAAGAATGCGCGCAGTCTGCCGGATAAAACGAATCTCCGGATCGATCGGGAACGGAATAATCTCGGCCTGTGTACATACGTGCGTACATACTTTTTCGTCATTGTGTCTGCACATTTTCGTCACGCTGCTTTCCTCCTCGCACACGTTCGTCGCAACTCCCAGGGACCCAAGCCCCTGGCACCCCTGCTGGGGGATGATCCCCCAGACCCTCTCGCGCGGTCGGCTTCGCCAGCCGCGAGTGGCAAGGAGCGAGGAACGGGAGATGGCAGTGCGTCCCTCTGGAGGATCATGCCGCAGGCTTCGATGACACAACTGGGTCGCCGTCCGTCTTGGCATCCCTTTGCACAGGTGTGTCGCCGTTCCTAGGAACATCTACTCGCGACGGACTTGTGCAATCGGTCCTCGCCTTCCTGTAGAACCACGTCCGTCGGCTGATGCCCTCGGCGTTCCAAGGCTCCAGATGCTCAGCGGACTCGGCCTCGTAGGACTCGCGATCTTTGCAGCCGCGCGCCTTTCTGCCCTCCGCTTTCTTGCTTCGATCGCGGTCCCGCTTCCGCTCTTTCGCGAGGTTCGCCCGCTCCTCCTTGGAAATGTCGCACGCGCCGATCGTCTTAAGCCGAAGCCGATCACGCTCGGCCATCGTCACCGCCAGAAGCCCGGCGACACCGTCCGCAGTCATCATGCGACTGTGACGGCTGGCTTGAGCGAGAATATCGGTGAGTTCGGCATCGAGCACCCACGGCGCCCATTTCCGGCACCAATTGAACATGTCCTGCGCCGATGGGGAAAAGGCCGCGGCCTTGACGTAGTTGAGGCAGGTTTCGCGATCGTCGGTATCTTCTGGATCCGGGATCATGCCGCCGTGGCGATCCTTGATGACCTTCTCGACTTCACGCAGGCGCAGAAGCTGAATCGAAAAGGGCTTGGTTGTCTTGTGAGCCGGCTTCTCTTTCAAGATGACGTCGCCGAGCATCAGGCGCTCGGAGCCGTCCTTGTTGAGTTTGACGACCGGCCGCACCTACGTGGCCCTCCGCAGTTCATGGCTCTGACGAATGGCCTCGATCGCTTCAGCGGCGCTCAGGCCAAATGTCTTTCGCAACGCCGGGAGAAGCGGCTTCGGCCGGGCCTGGAAAGGTGTGGCGACCAGGAAGCGGGCGGCCGCGTCGATCTTGGAGGGGTGCTTGGTCATGCCGCTCCCCTCTTTCCGCCGCTCGGGCACACCATGCGTGCGCTGACGATGGCATAGGCCACGATCTGCAGCTCACGCTTTTCGCCGGCTTGCGTTGTCAAAGTGCTGCGCTGGACGCGGCCTGACGCGCTGAGCAGGCCACCGTTGCCGTGCCGGAGGAGATCGTCAGCCACGCTGCCTAACGCAACGATGCCGATCCACAAGGGTGCAGCATCGTTGTCATCGAAGCAAACGACGTGCCTGCCGTTCTCGCGTCTACCTGTTCTACAAGACGCCATGACTTGCCATAAAAATCAGTCGGGATGGAAGCTGTCGCCGGTCTCGGCGAGGATCTGGGCGATGCTCAGCCCGCCGGAGGAAGGGAGCGTCATCCGGTCACCGTCAGCGTGCCGTCGCCCTTCGCCGAGGCCTTATTGTCATTGATACCGTCTCTGTCTTTCAGGGACCGGGCGGGCAACGCACGAAGGAACGCTTCCAGGTCTTCACGCAGGATGACCGTGCGCCGGCCGAATTTTCGGGCTAGAAGCTGTCCATTGCCGATTGCGGAAAAAATCAGCGTGCGGCCGATGCCGGACACTTTCGCTGCTTCCTCGACGGAAAAGCCGAGTTTCTCGATTTCGTTCATCACGACGCTCCGCGAGCCGTTAAAGATCGCGGACGACGGTAGGGAGGGAGCGCCGAAAAAATTCTGACGCGCAAAAAAAGTTCCGTGGAAATTAAAAAGCGCCCGCATGTGGGGCTGGATTTCTATCTGCCGCTGGAGATCTTTGCGCTCGGAAGCCCGCTCAGCCTTGGCGGATCTGCCAGCCTCCTTAACTCTATCGCGGCGATTGGCGTCGATAGGCTTTGGTCAAGTGGGATCGTGCCAGGCTCATGGCATCACGCTCACGCTTGGAAATCTCCCCGTCGGCCTGGAACATGGCTCTGGCTGCGGCCAGCACTTCGTTTGAATCGCCTCGAGGTGACCAGGATCCGCAGGGCTGCCCTATCGGAACACTGCCGCTCAGTAATGACGCGATCGGCATCGAGGATTAATGCGATGTCTTTCCCGTAGTCCCGCGGACGGCCACTCCTGTGGCGCTTGTGCGGCCGAAAGCCCTGCTCGGGTTTCACCAGGAGTGCCGTTAGGAGTCCGATGAAGCCGTCGGCGGTTGGCTCGATGCCGAAGTGCACCTACAGCAGTCTCAACTTGTCCAAGTCGGTCACGACCGACCTGCGATCTGGATGACATTTCCATTGCTCTGGGCCGGCACCAGCGGAACCACTGCCGCCGCCGCAAGGTCTTCGAGGCCATCGGCAATCCATCGGCCATAGTGGCGCTCGATCATTGGCACAGACGTGTCGTGCAGCGCAGCGACAAGCCGTATCGGCAGATTTGCCCTGATGCCTCGCACGATCGAGCTGTGCCGCAGGCTGTAGGGGATCACGGTCGGCATCTTTGCCCTGGCCCGGATCTCATGCCAAGGGCGCTGCATTTCACTGGCGAACTGCCATGCGCCACGGCCGGCGCGCTCCCATCCAATCGAGCCCGCAACCTGCTTGCTGCGCCACCGCTCCATCAAGATCTCATCATTGCCCCTGCCCGTCGTTGCCGGCAGCAGCGCGTCCATCACATCCTTCCCGACCGGCACCGGTACACTGGCGATCTTGCCGCCACGGCCCTTGCGGGAGCTTGGAACCATGAGGCGCGACTGTGCCCGCTGCACGTCGCCAACCTTCATGCGGCTGATCTGGGAGAACCGGGCACCGGTTGCCGCAAGCACGACCACCAGCCGAAACAGATCGCCATTCCAATTCCCTTCGATGTCGATTTCACGAGCGGCGGCGAGCAACTTGCCGACTTGCGCGGCTGATAGGATCTGATTGTCTCGGGCAAGCGGCGCTGCTTCGTCGGTGTCCATCTTCTCAGCCTTGAGGCCATGCTTGATGACCGCCGGCAATGTCGGATCCAAACGCTCCCGATGCGCAGCATAGGCGCCGTTGAAAGCGGCCTTGAGGTCGTTGATGAGGCGCTGCTCGGTCGAGCCCTTCAAATCGCCTGGCAGCAACTTGCGCCAGTTCAGAAGGTCACTTTCCTTGAGAGCATGCAGGCCGACATCGGCCAGCGGCGCCGCAGCCACGGCTTCCCGACTGCCTCGCTTGTCCTGACCGAGTATATAGCGCCGCAATCGTTGCCCGGCATCTGAGCGCACCGGGCGGCCCTTCCTGCGGCTTTCCCTTGCATCTCGCTCGGCAATGTAGCTTTCGACAGCAAGGCGCACGGTCAGCACAGGACCGGCAGCTGCAGCCTTCGCTTCCTGTCTGGCCTTGGTGACGATCTGGCGAGCCTGAGCTTCCGCCTGAGCGAACGTTAGCACGCCGTCCGTGAGCTTGTCGTTGACGTCGTTTGCTGGCCCGACTGGCGCCTGCAGATAGTTCGCGCCCGGCCCATGGTTACGCCAGCGAGCGAACCAGACCCCTCCCCGTTTGCCCCGGCGATACCAGACCGCAGCATCGGCATCGAGGCGACGAGCGTATTCGCCAGCAGGCAACTTTGAACGTGCGCTGGCAGTAGTGATCGGGGCTTCCCTGAGGATCTTGGCCATCGTGTTTCCGCCTTGCGGTTTTGAAAACACGTCGAATATAGGTCGAATAAACCCCGGTGTACAGCAGCGAACGGAAATGAATGAAAAGCCCAGAAATGCTGGATTTCAGCGAACCAGCGCGAACGCAAAAGCCTCGAAAATCATGCCCTTTCACGGCGGTAACAGGGGTTCGATTCCCCTTGGGCGTACCAGATTTTTCAAGCACTTAGCTCCTTCTTTCCCCGCTCTGTCCAATTTTTGGCCAATATCGGGCATCGAATCCGAAGGCGGAACAGGGCGAGCAAGGCGAACACCGGGCCTAGGTGCGCCTCTCTAGGCAACCGCAACAAGCGCAACAGCCGCAACAAAAAGGCCCGGAAGCCGAAGCCGCCGGGCCAAGAGAGCCCCAAAGAAAGCTCAGGTGTGACGTATTTCAACTGTATCCCGTAGGCCGGTTGAACGCCACAAACGTGGAGTTGCCTGTCAGCGAACCGACACCAGCATCACAAACCCGACTTGGTGATCGATCTGCACCCGGTAGGGGACGTCGTGAAAGGCCTGCATCTTCTCGGCGAGGATGCGAGCCAGCACTTCGATTTCCTCACCCTTCGCCTTTGCTTCGGCCATGGTCTTTTTGAACATATCAGTCGCCATAGGCCAGTACCTCGCCCATATCGCCGGCATCCTCTTCGCGATCGCTGCGAGAGCCGACAGCCCAATGAAGCTGACAGACACGGTTGAGAGCCCCAAGGCTGGGCTCTGCCGTGCCGTCGTCCTCGTGGTCGCTGGTGTCGGCCTCCCGGTCATCGTTGTAGCCGGACCAGCCGCCGAGGTAGGGCTCATCGTCCGCGCCGTCCTCCAGGTCTTCGCGGTCGGCTTCCATCAGGTCGAGCGCGGTGACCAGCGACATGGCACGGTCGAGCAGATCATTAAGCTGTGCCTCGATCGCTTGACGCCATGTGCGAGGGTCTACGCCAGCCGGGCAGCCGAAGGGCTTCAGTCGGACAATGGCGTTCATAGCCCGCCCTCCCGATCGAGGAAGGCCAGCGCTGCCTGCAGGGTGTTCTCCGCACTCACAGAAACCATGCACTTCTCTCCAAGGGCATAGCGGATCGCCTCAGCTACCCCGCGAAGGCTCGTCGCTGGCGGGCAGTCCTTCCAAAGTCGATCGGCCGCCGGCCCGTAGGTGGCCATGACGAAATCTTCCTCATTCTCTCGCGTTAGCATCTCGTCGGGGATGGCCGCGAATTCATCCGACTTGGCATAATATTCGGCGATCAGGTCGGCGAGCGGGTCGGATATGGTTGCTGTTGCTGCCAGAGCCACGGGCAGCGCCGTAGCGCCTGCCATGGCCGGCAGCGATGCTAGAGCGCCGAGAGCGGCGCGACGTGTCATTGCCTGAGAGTTCATTCCGAAGTCCCCACGGTAAGACCGGCTTCTGAAGGCCGGCGGATCAAACTTCCCGTCTGGGATTTTGATCCATCATCGGCGGACGGCGCCGAAGCCGGGGGTTCAGAACCAGCCGTGAGACTGGCGCGACGCTTTTAAGGTTTCCCTCTGGACAGCACGGCGCCCCCCGGCCATAACGGTCGGGTCTGGAGCCGCGCCGCCAAGCGCGTCCAATTCAAGCCGCAAAAGCTTGCGACTTGGTTCATCCGAGAGACTTTCCTGCCAAGGAAAGTTGTGTCCCCGCCAAGGGACCGTTCGGAGATATCACGGTCCGGGTTCTGAAGCCCACGGACACGCTGCGCTGATTTGCTGAAATCGTCAAGCACTCCCCATGGGGGAGCCGGCCTACCCTATTGTTGTCGCCGCCCCAGCGTCGAGAGACGGTCGATGCATATGCTTCGGCCATGGAATAGCAACGCCAGGTGTGGGCGTTCCCAACTGGAACTCCAACCAGATCAGGCATTTTCGAGTGTATTCGAAATAGAGTTCCTGCTTTTCCAGAACGTCGAGCGAGAGCGTCGACCATCGGATCGAATCCTTTTCGCGCCAATTGATGCTTTCGGTCCGCGTGAAGGCCAGCTTCCCGTCGACGCCCGTCCATTGGGCATGGGCATATTGATTGCGGATCTTGCGGCAAAGATTTATCGCGCCGACCGCCTCGCCGAATTTGGTGCCGAAGCCCTTCGCTTCCAGGATGTGCTTGGCCAAGCTGTTCGCTATCTCAATCCGCGCCTGTTCGCTGGAAACCTTGTTGAGCGCTTCCAGCACCGCAAACTTGTCACCCACCGCTAGGCCACAAACATGGCCCAAGCAGATATCAAGCTCGCCGTAGCCAGCGACGAGCAGGCCAACAAGCGCTGCTTCCTTCGGAAACATGTGAAGCGCGGGATTGAACATTCCCGAGGGGATAACAGATTCGGTGCCCTGCTAGGGTGTGATCGGAGCATCTTCCGGTGGGTTATGTTTCAACCCGCCGGAGCTCGTTGTCCGGGTCGAACTGCCAATCCCTTACGGGATCACGGTTACGACAGTTTCTTCGGGCTCGTATCTGGCGAATAGGTCAGCGTGATGCGCCTGCCGCCACAGACCGCGCATTTCATCCTCGGCCGAAGATCCCATTCCATGGCCGGAGCATCAGCGCCGAAGCGGTCGCGTAGCGCCGCCAGATCGAGTTTCTGATGACGATGGCAGTCCAGGCAGCCGCCTGTGACAGACATGCCCGCGTCGATCAGCGTTTGAAGTGTCCAGCCGTTGGCCATGCCCAGTCATGTAGGCCGGTTGTGTCTCGGATGGTAGGAATGTTCCCTTCCGCCCGATGCGACCGAAGTCGGATAGGCTGATGCTTTGGTCCCAACCCGGAAACCTTCGCCTTGCTGCAACATTTGATAGAGCCGGCGAGCAATGTCCCTTCATCGTCCGGCAGTGCAAGAGAGTGAATAGATGCCCGCCATCCCGTTGCCTGGGGTGGCGGGCATCGTCTTGACCGGACAGACATTAGCATCTGCTTGACGAACCTATTGGCCACGTCGGAGTTGTATCGGCATGGCAAAGGGCAGCATCAACATAGGCGACGAGGTCGCAATTACCGCCAAGGTGCGCAGACGGGTCACCGAGGACCGGGTGAGCGTCTCGATCCCGTCCTATGGACAGCCTCATTCGATTGTCGATCGGATCTCGAAGGTGAAGCAGGGCCAGGAGATCGAGCTTCGAGGCGACGTCACCCGCGTCGACGAAGGCAAGGTGACGATCAACTTGGGCGTGCCCGTCACGGTGAATGCCGATACCGTCAGACTTGTGACGCCCTACAAGCCACCGACGAGGAAGAGGCCGCTCGTCGACAAGCCGACATGAGCCTGGCGCCTAGACGCCATCCGAATGGGGATTCACAGCGAATCCGTTTCGATCTAAGATTCAGGAATGGAACACGCTTTCGATGACATCGCTGCAGCCCTGAGAGCCTCGCCAGCGCGTCTGCGGGACCGCTACGGCGCCTTTGTGCTGCGCCTGGCCGAAAGCCTCGCCACGGGCCTTGCTATCGGCGTAGGCTTCGCGATCGTTCACGCCTTCGCGGGCTGAATGCCGATCAGGCGCTCAGCGCCTCCAGTTCCGTTTCGTCGACCGCCGGATAAAGTCTGATCGAGCGGATAAACCCGTCTGGCCATGCGTCGAAGCGACCGCCAATGCGCACGACCGAAAGGCCATTGGTGGCAAATCCTTCCGCGGCTGAGTAACCGACATCGGCAGTGAGCGCGGCCGAGCCGTTGAAGGATGCGGCGTAGCGCCATGTGCCGCCGCCGAGATCGCGCCCGAGCGTCACCGCGAAGCGATTGGTGCCGGAGGCCAGCGCCTCGGCGACGTGATCGCTGAAGAAGAGCGATCCGAAATCGCCGACGAAAAAATCATCGTTTGGCGTGGTGCCGCTGAAATTAGTTCGCTCGACCTGCAGCGACCAATCCGGGCTCGGCAGGTCTTCGAACGAGATCAGGAAATGCGAGTTCGAGAAGGCGCTGTTCGTCGTCTGCGAGAACTCGAAAAGGATGGTCATCCCGGCCGCAAGCCCGCCTTCGAACTCGGCAAAAAGCTGGCCCCTCGCCGTCGGCAGATTGTCCGTGGTGATCTGCATCCCGTCGGCGGTGATGTAGGCTGGGTCGAAGCCGCCGCCGAGCAGCGTCGCAATTGCGCGCTGCGCCGAGCCGGCGAAATAGTGACCATTGACGAAATCGAGGAAGACAATGGCATCCGCCGGCACCCAGCCCGGCCGAACCTGCCGCCTCGTTAGCGGTTGAGCTGCGACACCTGGCATCATGGGGCGACGTCCTCGCGTTCGGTGAGAATCCAAAGATTGCCGGGCGTCGTCGGCGCGTCCGAGGGGTCGGGGACGAGTGCCGCGCCGATTCCCTTGTAGGTCCGGCCCTTGTAGGCGACCCGGATGGCTGACACATCGATCGACAGGGGTGAGAAGGTATAGTTCATCCCGTCCCCTGCTTCGGTCCACACGTTGGTCACTCCGTATTTGCAATAATAGGTCCCGTTGTCGTATGGGGTCCGCCCCACCGTTCCATCGGTGCCGCCGAAGAAGCCCGTGCCCTGCAGCGGCCCTTCCGTGAAGGTCGTGCCGCGCATCTGCAGCGTGGCGCCGGAGACGCCGTGGAACACCTCGCCACCGCCGCGGGTCGGCACAGTAATGGGTAGGGCCTCACCGGAGATCGGCTGATATTCGGCGCGCGGCCACCAACTGAAGATGGTATGGGTCGTGCCGAGCGCGCACATGACCACTGTCCAGGGCTCCAGCGAGTGCACCTCCGGCAGGCTCGGAAGGCCCGTGACGTCGTCCATGTTGGTCGGAATCCACCCGCTCTCGCCATTGCGCTGCCGGTAGCAGCCGTAGCCAGGGCCGGGATGCGTGGCGCCCAAATATTCGTATTGAAACCCGGAAACGAACTCCACAGAGTTGGGCGTGGTCGGGTTGGCATCGAGCGGCGATTCTTCCGCGACAGCCGTCCAGTCCCAGGGCTGCTCGCCGTGCACCACCTCGCCAATCGCGGCGGCCGGAAAGGGGTAATCCTTGACCACCGAGCGGCGCGCGATGTCGATCCTGAAGGCGATGTAGCGATCGGTGTTCCAATGCACGCCGGTGATGCGGCTGAAGGGACCAAGATCGACGGGATGCGCTACGGAGCCGTAGGACTGTGCCATCAGCGCCGCTCGATCTGCTGCAGCACGTCGCGAAACAATTGCGCCGACCATTCGTGAAAGTGTTGAGCGGCCCGCAAGCCATCGATCAGCCGATCCACGTGGCCGCGCTGCCGGACGTCGGCGAGGATAGCCACGCGCTCTTCAGGCGACGCTGTCATCCAGGCTTCGGCCTGTGCAGTCAACACGTCGAGCTTGCCGGCATCGGCGAGAGCAGCGCGCAGTTCGGTCAAATCATCCATTTCCAGCAAGCAAACCTCCATTTCAATCACCGCGGCATGATCCAGAGCTTTTTCAGGCTGGCGACCGTGGCGACCTTCTCGCCGCCCGCAGTCGATTCCGCGGGGTACGTCAAATAGCCGTCCTTAAGTTCGGCGGAGCGCGCGATATAGGTGCAATTCGCAACATCGCCGCCGCTGGCGTCGACTGCTTCGAACATCACGCCGGCAACATCGGTTGCCAGGACATCGCCCGACAATTCGCCCGTGGCTGCGATGAGCTTGCCGCCCTGAAGCTGCACGACCTCGCCGGCCTTTAAAACCTGCCCAGATGCAACGGTGGCCAACTCGCATGCATGGAACGGGCTGAGGTGATACGACATCACAAAATCCGCGGCGCTCCGGACTGTCTTTTCGGTGAAGGCGGACATCTAGGCTCCGAAACCGTGCGCTTTGTTCACCCGGGCGATGATCTTGTCCCAACCGAAATCGGGCTTGGCCTTCGGCATCGTATCGACCAGCTCGCTGATCGCGGCGGCTTCGGCTTGTAGCTGCTGGACGGTCGGTGACTTATTCCCGGCGGAGCAGGAGCCAATGAAGCGCGGCGATGTGTCGGTCTTCCTGTCCTTGGCATGAGCGTTCAGCGTCGCCTGCAGGGACTCATCTGGATATCGGCCGCGAAGGGCCACGACCGCTTCCTTGTGCTGGTCTGAGAGGCTTAGGAAGCATCCACGGTTCGAAGTAGCACCGAAGAAGGCGATTGCGTCCCCTTCGTCGCGGAAGGCAACTGTGGCGACGTCGCGGGCGTCGAGCGCCTGGCGCCAGTTAGCGGGGAACGTGCTGGGGATTGTCATCTATTTGCCTTTCCTGTTGCGGCGAGACGGTGCCGGCTCTGCGGCTGCGGCGTCCTCGCCAGGGGATGACCGCGACAGAAGCGCGGCGAGGTCGTTGTCGGATGAAATGATGATGCCCGAGCGCCGGGCCTTGTCGGCGGCCGCGAGCAGAAGTTCCTCGCCCTCAGCGCGGAGGCTGATCAGCCAGTTTTGGAGGTTGCCAGCGATCACCTTGGCGTCGGCCACGTTGCGGGCTCGCAAGTCGTCATGCAGCCAGGTCGCGATCGGTTTGATGTGGAGGTGCCACCAGCAACACAGCACCGCGACGACGGCGTCTTGATAGGCGATCTCGCCCGCCGTGGCTTCCCTGGTCGCGTTCTCGAGTTCGATGCGGCGCCTCTGTGCACGAATCAAAGCGATTTTCTCCGTGCGAAGCTCGTCGTCATCGTCCTTCGCCGCGGCCGAGAGATAGGCTAGCACCGAGTCCCGCAGTGGGTATTGGTTGCGGCCATCACGGCGAAACACGCCTTCCTCGACCAACTGGCGAACACGCCGGTCTGTGAGGTCGAGGACATCGCCCAATTGCCGTCCCGTGACTGTCAACGTCATGAAATTCATGGGTTCAGCCTCGAAACGGAAACGGCAGTGAAGTTTTGAAATCTGGCGCTAGAGCTTCGAAGTGCTTCGCCGACCCGCATACGGTTTAAGTCCGTAAAAATCCTTTGGCTTATGGATGGTGGGATGCCCGGGCGGCCCAGCCGGTGGTGACCCCGACCAGACCGCCCTTCATCGTCAGAGCAACAGTCGTCGCTGCTACCGTGACGAATAGGTGCGGGCCTCGGGAAACCGCTGTCCAGGCTGTAAGCCCGAGGCCCTATGCCCATGGCGGACTGACAGGAACGCCAAGGCAATTGGAGAGACCGGGCAACTCCCGCTGCCCGGCCGAGTAGCGAAGGATCAACCCACTGCCACATGAAACTTAGTCGTCCTTACCCGCGGGCCCGACGATGGCGAGCAGCGCGCGGGGATCGGTGTCGATGCGATAGGCCATGGTGTCGTTGCCTGCCGCGACGAGTGCGCAGTCGGCACGCTCGGCATCGAGCAGCGCCTCGGCGATCTGCTCAAGCTTCTTTGCCCTGGTCACATCATCGAGTGCGTTGTCGTCGTCCGCGACCTCGGCCAATTCCTTGTCCAATGCGGCAAGCAGAGCGTCGCGATGCACCCAGGTGAATAGCGCCATGGTGTCGACGAGTTCGGTGCGGGCGTTGCCGATCATGCTGGTGCGCGCCTCGTCGTTGAGCATGAGGCCCATTGACGGAATGGTGAGCATGGTTTTCGGCCAGCCGACAGGTGCGCCATATTCGACGGCACCGAACAGATCGGGCCGGCCTTGCTCGGCAAGGGCGTCGACCTGGGCGCGGATGGCTGCCTTCACCTTGGCTGAGGGAATGGGTGCTGCCTGCACTTGCTGCCGATCGGCGCGCAGGGTGTCGATGGTTTTCCGTGCGGCGTCGAGGCTGGATGCTTTCTTCACGGTGCCGGTGAACGGCGTCAGCGGTTCGGAGACGGAACCCAGGTAGCGCTCGGCCGACTGCACGAGATTTGCGACATGGGTCCAGCGATGGTTCCTTGCATCGCGCTTCTCGGTGATCCGCTTCACCTCGTCGAGGGCAAGCGCAAGCTCGGCGCGGGCAACCTTCACCGGGTTGGATTCTTCGGATTGGATCTCGGTGCCGTAGCGCGCCGCAACGTTGGGGTCGGTCAGCTCCCGAAGCCGCTGCTCGCAGTCCTGCTTGAGCTTGATCGCTGCCATGTAGGCGTCGGTGGCGCTGCGCGTTGTGGCCAGGAGGTCGTCGCGCTCGTCACGCATTGCGATCAGCTTGGCGCGCGCCTCGTCGGGCAGGAGGTCCGCGACGTCCTTCGGCGCCTGACCGGGAATGCGGAAATTGTGCATCCCGAAAACGGCGCTGCTCTGGGTCGATCCATCACCCATGATTGGGCCGTGCCCGGCGGCACTGGATGAACCGGCATGGGCATAGCGAGCCTCAGCAACAGATCCGCGGGATTTCGACAGCCATGACATTGGGCAGGCATCTCCGAATTGAGAGTTCGTTTCTGGATTTGAGAATCGCCCAGGTCAGCGGACATCAAAAGGGGGGTGTCATGTCCGATATGATCCTGCGGATCTGGCGTTGGCCGATCACGTGCGGATGCGCGTGAAGGGCTCGCCAAAGATGCTCTTGAAGCCGGCCTGCATGGCGATCGGGACAGACATCGAGCGTTCGCTCACGAAGCCAGGATGATGCGGCATAGCGCTGAAGCTCGATCGCCAGGGCCGGCGCCGGCAGGTTGAACGTCGTCGCCGCGGTGCGAATGGCTTCGTCCCGTTCCTCGATCAGGATGGCGCGTTGAACATGCTCGGGAAAAAATGGCATGGCATCGGCGGGATCGATCGGCCGGCCTTCCCGTACACAGGCAGCGATGCGCCGGAGCCGTGCCGCCGGTTCGGCTGAGGAGATGCGGGCCGGAAGCGTCAAGGGCCGCCTCCCAAGTATTTGAAGACATGCGCCGGCGCCTCCGCTGTTGCGCTTGTTGCGGATGTTGCGCTCTCCATGGGAGGCGGAGAGAGATACCTCTGCCAGGCGTCAACGAAATCGGTCCTTTGATATCCTCTGGGTGTAGCAGTGCCGATCCGGACTACTTTAGGTTTGATACCGTAAGGGCGAAGCTTGTTAGCCAACCCCCTGTCATCCAAGGGTTTCCCCTTCATATCTGCCCAGGGAGACTCATCGAGGTCGCAAAGCCGGCGAAGGATGCTTTCCGTAGCAAGAACGTCGTCGTACCCGAAGACGGTCTTCACATCCCCCAAGAGTTTGACGCCAAGGCTGGGTGTGCCCTCCTTAGAGAGCGCAACAAGCGCAACAGCCGCAACACGAGCCCTTTCCGGCCAGTGGCCGCCGGCAGCATCGGCTATCGCCAGAAGCGGTTCCCAGACATCCGCATCACGGTCCTTGATGCCTGGAGGCATTTCCGGCCAGTCCTGGCCGATGTCGGCCGACATGAACGAAGCCCAGCCGGCGAGCCTGTCCTTGACCTCGTCGCCTTCCGGCTTGTGCACGCGGCGCCTATAGGCCTCGACCGTTTCTTCTGGCGAACGGCGCCGCATGCGGATGATGACGGAGCGGGTAAGGATGGTGTCGGGCAAATCGCCGAGGCCGGCGAGTGCCACCGCGCAGTAGG
The DNA here is from genome assembly GCF_002294915.1 of Mesorhizobium sp. WSM3879. NCBI lineage: Bacteria > Pseudomonadati > Pseudomonadota > Alphaproteobacteria > Hyphomicrobiales > Phyllobacteriaceae > Mesorhizobium > Mesorhizobium sp. WSM3879. The sequence continues at coordinate 43,784 of NZ_NSFZ01000018.1, forward strand.
CTGGAATTTCTTCCGTCTCGACGATCTTGCCGCGAACGACGCACCGGCCGGCGACGGCGCCGCGGCGATGACCGGCATTGAGCAGGCCTCGAATCTCCTCGTTGTCCTTGGCCTTCGGCCCGAAGATGGTGTCGATCTCGTCGAAGAGGATGGTCGGCGCGCCGGCCTCGTCCGCGACCTTGCGGAAGAGATATGCCGGCGTGACGTTCACCGCCTCGACAGGACGCGGCACCAGAAGCTCGGAGATTTCGAGCGCCCTGGTTTTCCCAGATCCAGGCTCGGGAGACAGGAAGGCGATGCGTGGCGTCGATTCCCACGCATCCATCATATGTGTGTGCGCTATCCAGAGAACATGCGCGACGTGCGCCTCTTCCGATGGGTAGGCAACGAAGCGACCGACGAAGTGGTAAACCTCGTCGAGGAGGTCGGCGGCGAAGGTATCTTCCTCCATCAATACGACCTCCTCGAAATGCGGCGATATTCTTTCGCGGCCTCAGCAATGTGCGTTGGGGTTGCCGGCGGCACTGGCCGCCAAGGCCTGTCGTTCAACTCGGCCACGATGCCCGCGACGTAGCTGTAGGACCGGGCTGTCGGATCGTGCTCGAAGCCCGCATCATCGAAGCGAAGCACCGCGCATTGAAGGTGGCAGCGCGCCACCGTCAGATGGCGGACGGCGGCATCGATGTAGAGTTCGTCAACGCTGCGGAGGTTGGGTCGAATGGTCATGCGGCGCCCCCATTTGCATAGGCGAGCCGGGCTGTTGCGATGGCCACCGACATCGACACAGGGAAACGCTGGCGGATCCGGAGCGCTTGAAAGTTGGTCAGTGCCTCGGTATTGTCGCTGGTATCGATTGCCGCCAAGCTTTTCGATATTTCCAGCGAGCCGGTCTTGAAAGAGGCCGGTTTTCGCTTTTCAGGAGACATTGGCGCCTCCCTTGATTTGGTTGTGCTCGCGGATTGCCGCACAGGCCTGAATGGGATTGAGGCCGAAGCGCTCTTTCAGTTCGAGCACTGCCGGCCTGGGCCTCATATTCTTGGGAGTGGCGGCGAGCCATGCCGCCGCGGACAGAATGAGTTCGATCTCGCGCTCGCCGGTCATGCGGCCTCCGACGGCTTGTCGGCTGCTTCACATGCCTTCCGCCAATCTGCGGCAGCCTCTTTCGAGATCAGGACACGGGCGCCCACCTTCATGGTGCGCGGGGCGTGGCCGTCGTTTAGGAGGTTATAGAAGGTCGCGCGACTGATGCGGTGCGCAGCGCAAAACTCGGGGATGCTGTAGGCTTCGAATGCGTAGTCCATTCGTGTGCTCCTGTGTTGATACAGGGCCAAGATGGACGCGCGTTTTCAGTGTCGCTAATTGTCGATGGTGGGAGTTTATTTCCTCGGAAACTCCGACAATTCTCGACGGGCGCGGCGACAGGTATCGCGCGAAGCGTCGAACCTTGCGACCATTTCTTCTTCTGTCATCACGGCGAGCGCCGTCTGGTCAAAGGCCCGCATAGCTGCCTTGACCCTTTCGAGCTGTACTGGTTTCGGTCCACGCTTCCGCGTAGACGACTCAACCCATGTTGACTTGTCGGCGTGAGCGGCTGGCGCTTCAATGCTGGCCGTGGTTGACGTTACGAGGTTGGCCAGTCGAACCCTTTCGAGAATCGGATGGCCTGCCGGCACATCGGCCAGGAATGCGCAGCGAAGCGCGCAGAACTCACCCACCTCTCCCTTCGCTGTCGCTTTGATCATATCCAGCGTCAAGAATGGCCAATAGCGGCCGGGAATGATCTCCTCGCCGCTTTCAGCATTTCGATGGCCAACAGCGAACCATCTCCCCTCGGCAGCTTGGCTGCTCATAAGCCGAAGAACTGCGGCCTGCACCTTGCCAACCCTCTCTTGAAGTGCTGCGGCGCGCTCCTCATACAGAGCGCGATCCTCGGCTGACACGCTCGTCATTTGGGCGGCGAGCTTCCAAATGGCCTCTTCGGCCCGCATCTGCTCTCTGTAGCCGTAAACGGCCTGGCTCGCTGGTATGCCCGACGCGGCGTCCACGTCGGTGAGAACTGCCGCATCGGCCATAACAGCCTGATAGATTTCGATCGGTGATTTCCAGAAAGACGCCATGGCTTAAGCGTCCTGCTGCATTGGGCGGACATTGTCAGCCTTGACGGTGCCGAACCGCGGTGCGCCTGCCCTTACCGCATCGGCGATATAGGAAGGCGAGAGGTGCCCGTAGTGCTTTTCGACCATCCGAGTGTCGGTATGCCCCAAGTTCTTCGCCACGACCATTAACGGCATGCCATTCATGACGGAGAGGCTTGCCCAGGTATGACGCAACCCGTGGAAGCCGATCGCAGGCGATATCTTGGCGTTCTTGCAGGCCTCTTTCATCGGCCGGAACTGGTGCGACTTCTCCCACACGCCGCCGGCCTCCGTCGTCAGGATCAAATCGCCGCGGTTCTTGCCGCGCACCAGTTGTGCGAATAGGTCAGCGCCCTCGTCGGTGAGGATGATGTGACGCGCCTTGCCGGACTTGCTCTCGCGGATCGTCAACGTTGACACGTCGGCGTTGAAGTCTTCTCGCTTAAGGCGAGCGAGTTCGCTATAGCGAGCGCCTGTCTGTAGCGCGGCCTGTACGAGATCCCGGAACTTGCCCGACGCGGCATTCACAAGCCGCTGAGCCTCGGCGATCGAAAGATAGTGGACGCGGGCGCTGTCGACATCTTCGAATGGCTCAACACGGCGCCACTCCCTGTCCGATGCAGCCTTCCCTTCCCTCCAAGCATAATTGAGCGCGGCTTTGAGCGTCGTGAGAACGCGATTGGCGGTTGCCCGACGTTGCCGAACCGATTCCGAATCCTCACCGAGTTCTCGAAACTGCTGCTCCTTGCCTTCCTTTGTACGTACACGTGGTGCCGTCGTTGCCACGCCGCTATGCCATTTTCTGATCCGCTTGGCGTCGAGCTTGGCGAGGTCGATTTCGCCGAGTTCGGGAATGATCAGTGCCTCGGCGCGCCAGCGAGCATCCCTGGATGATTTCCGGTTGCCTTCCATCCATAGGAGGTAGTCGTCGATCGCATCCTTTACGGTGTAGACGCCGGCCACCTTGCCGCCGTCGCCAGACATCGCTTTGTGGACTTCCCTCGCCTTATCTTGGGCCTGCCAGAACGTCAGGACCGTCGACCCGTTCGCGTCCAACTGGTCGTCGGCGTCGGCGATCGTCTCGACGCGGTAGTCCTGATTGCCGACATACATGCGGACCACCCAGCGACCGGCGTCCTTGCCCTTGCGATAGCCGACGTGAAGGCCAGGGCCGATGCTGCGATAATACGGCTTGCCCCGTGGCTTGAGCTTCTTTCGCGCATCCTTGCTGTCTAAGGTTGCGTCCCGAACTCGTTTGGCCATGATGTTCCCGCCCTGCCGTGTCCAACAATTTGTCCAATATACCGGCTTAGACCGTATTGGACAAGCATAAACATAACTGGACGCAAACCCTTACGGCGCAAGGCTTTCAGGAAATTCGGATGGACAGCGCTAGACCGCTTAGAAGCCCTTTCACGGCGGTAACAGGGGTTCGATTCCCCTTGGGCGTACCAGCAACTGTCAGGGAGTTAGCACCCTCTCCCGGCAAATCATCCAATAAGCGTCAAATAGCGACTGCGTATTACGGCCGACGGTGACCGCGAAATGGCCCGCTCTGAGAATCCGTGGCGGCTCCTGTCATCCGTTCGCGCTTTTCATAACGTGAACGCCTTCCAGCGCTCCATCGAGTCAGACATTATGGCTCAAGGAGTGCGAAACCATATAGCGCCCACAACTGCTCACATTCTCTCGCCCTGAGGCTCGGTGTTCCTGCTTTTCCGTAAAACACCATCGCTCCGCGAACTCCGTATCCAAGCACGGATGCATTCGCAACGAACTGGATAGCTTGCCCCAGGCGCATGGTGCCGATCTTGGCATCAGTCTTGTTGGCGAGGTCGACGACTCCAAGGATCTCAGCGTCAGTGTTCCTGGCTTCGAGAACAGCATCCGAAGTCGCACTGGTGACGCTAAAAGGCATCGTATTAGCCTCTGCTAATAATAACAGCGAACTAACGCGTCTTGTTCCCGAGGATCGACAGGCCCGGCCACCGAGGTCGCTGGGAATTGCCTCGTATTTTAGCGACATCTGAAACAAAGGGATTTCGCGAGCGTTTAAAGCTCCACAAAGGAGCTTCGACGATGGACCCGGCTACGGCAGCGGTGATGGTTTTGCTTTTGTGCAGCCCAGGCGAGGCTTCGATCTGCAAACCGCTTAATACGCCGCCTCGGGTTTTCGCCTCCCTCAACGAATGCCGTGTCACATTGGAAGCTGAACTCGCTGGCGCTCCGAGCGGAAGAATGGTCGGCCGATGCCAGGTGGTCGATCCGACCATCACGGGCTCTTTGCCAGCCGGCTATACGACAATTACGGTTACGCGCGGCGACAGCAATGTCAGGTATATTGTTCCGCACAAGGAATAGCCGGGCCACCTGAGCAGCCGAACCTCGTCCGAAGAGTATCGATCAGCAGCCCGTCTCTTTCCGCCGCCAAACATTCTCCACCCGAACCAAGACGAAGCCAGTGGAGTGGTCGATATCAATCCGGTAGGGATCGCCGTGCAGGGTTTCCATCGGATGGGCTAGGAATCGCGCAGCAAGATCGACTTGGGCCAGCTTCGCCTTGACCTCTGCGGCTCCGTCGGTGATGGCATCAGCACGCTGCGGATTTGTCCTTCCTGCCCAACAGGCGGCTTGAGCCGGCTCTACGCTGAATTTCGTCAGATACCGTCCCAAGTGTTGGAAGAAAGATACTTGGTGGTCGGCATAACTGCCCAGCCAAGATCCATTTGCATTTCGCGTGGCGGGCCGTTCAGCATCCGCCTCGCTTTTTGGGCATCATGCGCATATTTCAGGGCCACTCCCATGCGGTTGAGCGTTTTTAAGATCGGCATGGCTCATCATCCTTCCATGTGCCGAAGCCGTCCCGCGAACGATCTTCGGCTGCTTTCGATCGGTACTAGATGGTCGATGATTGTTTCCGACGCGTCGCACGCAAGCTCACCGGCTGTAACCAAACAGTTGCCCCTGAAACGCTCTCACACAACCAAGCTGGTCAGAAGGTTTTGAGGTGATCGGAGTTGTCCCAGGCATCCCACGCACAGGGAGCGTGTGCCGTTGCCTCCTCGAAACAAAGCCGAAATTGCACACCATCAGATCGAAACATGATCGCTGCAAAAACGGCGTCGACCGGCACTGTCGGAAATGAGAGCAAAGGGAAACTCAAATGACCAACATCGCTCGTAATGCGATTCTGGCTACTGTCGCGGTTTTCAGCTTGGTCGGTGCGGCTTATGCTCAGCAGCAGACCATCACTTCTTGCAGCAATCACAATGGCTACTGGAACCAGTGCCTGGGTGCCGCAAACAACGGCCACCAGAGCGGCGGCCGCGGACACGATCGCCACTGATTGACGATCGGGTTCCAACAAATGCCTCGCTGGCAAGTTGCCGGCGGGGCTTTGTGCGTCCTGGCAATTTTTTTGACACAGCACGTCGCGCATTGCCCAAGCGTCAGCGGAGCGGGTTCTGAGTTGCACGCCGGACGCATGCAGCCGACGGCTCCGGTGATTGAACAGCACAGATATGCGGTCTTATCGGCGCGGATCCGCTAGGAAGCAGCGTCAAACACCACCGCCGCCTTGCCGGTTCTCACCCGCCATACCGCTCAATAATCTTCCTTGGCTGTCGTCAGCCCCCCGCCCGGCGCCTGGAATGAATTGCGTACGCGCCGGATCGACCCGGAAGAACGGCTCCGAAGGCCTTTCCAATAGGTCCGGCGGAATTGAATCCTCCCCTTGGCGGGAGTTTGATGACATTGTCCGGTCAGAGTCTTGATATGAGTGCCGCAGATGCCCAAGATGCCTCACGCCGGCCAACGCGTAAGTTTGCCACCAATAGCCGCAGCTCAAAAACCGATGTTTGTTGACCGGTCCGGCGAAACTTGCCGGATCCGCACCTTGCGGCCGAATGAAGTGAATGAGCGCTTCACAAGGTGGCTTGCCGATCCAGCCGTCAGCGCCGGGTTGAACATGGCTGGCACGGCAATGGGGCTCGAATCGTTCCGCACGTATGTCAATAGTTTCGACAATGTACGGCGTAACCTGCTGGCCATCCGCCTGCTCGACCAAGACCCGATCGGCTTGATCATGATCGAGATTGATCCACGTCACCGCATTGGGTCTCTGCACATCATCGTCGGGGATAAAGCACAGCGGAAGCTCCAGATTTCAATCGAGGCCACTCGTCTCGCAATCTGGCATCTGTTCGTCGAACGCAGATTGGAAAAGCTGATGTTTGAGCCGCTGGCTCGAAATCAAGCAGCAGTGACAGCTTGCCGGCTTGGAATGCTGCGCCAAGAGGGGACGTTGCTGTCCCACCGACTCGACATAAAAACGGGTGAACGCCTGGATCAGCTTGTCTTTGCGTTGACTGTGGACGAGTTCAAGAAGCGCGTGCGAGTTGTTCCGTCCCTTCCGGTTTTTGAGGGACCCGGCTTGTCGCGCCACTTCGTGCGCGAGACAGCCAAGTCATTCGGCCGCAACTTTTCCTAGTGAATGTCGCGCCCAAAGTGCGCAGCGCTTTTGGGGGACCGACAGGCGTCAAAATCAAAGACTTGAAAGCGGGACGCGCTTTTACTCGCTAGAAGCGGTAGGAAATGCCGAAATTCAAGGTGCCAAACGACGGTTTGAATGTCACCTGATCGGCGCCATTGCCGCCCACGTGAACATTGTTGAACACGTAGTGGACGTATTCTGTCTTGAGCGCCCAATGCGGAGCGAAAGCGTATTCGACACCTGCACCGAATGCCCCGCCGACTTTGGTCGTGTTGACTGCGTCCGCCCCGCCCAAGATTCCGGTTGTCGATGAGGAAGTCTCAAAACGGGAAACGGCAACGCCGGCTGTGCCGTACAGCAAGAACTGATCCGACGCCAAGAAGCCCGCACGCGCGCGAGCAGACGCTACCCAATCCAAATCGTAATTGTATGAGTGGGTCTTTCCGCCGAAGATCGGGTCCACCACGACATGAGACGAATTCTGGTTGTGAAAGCCCAGGAAATCGAAACTTGCGACGCCGCCGTAGACGAATTGGCCTGCCTGCCAGTCGTGGCCGACGTAGACGCCACCTATGAAGGCCGTGTCGCTGAAATCCGAACTGCTGACGGCCGAAGGCCCATCGAACCCGGGATGCGAAAACCCGGCTCCGATCTCCGCGCCAGCGTAATATCCCGTCCAGCTACCGTCTTGAGCGTTCGCTGGCGCTGCCAGGGCAGCCAAGGCGACCGACGCATAGAAAATCTTGATCATGAAATCATCCCCACCCGTAAGCTCACCCATAGCCGACGTGACAGCGAAATGCTGTAGCGGCGCTACCACACTAGGTTTTGGGGTGCGCTGCCCGATTCATGTTCGATAGGGACAGGCTAGGAAGATTTGGACGGCGCGTTTCAGGCATGGCGTATCGGAAGTGTGCCGCTGGCGCTGAGACGCCACGATCGACAGCACGACGCCCGAAGTCATCGAGGCGTCACGACTGGTCCGCAGATGACATCCAAGACGCAGTGATACAAAACCGAACCTCTGCCTGACGCCTCGGAACAAATCTCCGTGACCCATAGCTGAAAGCAATCGTGCACTATATTATAACATGGTCGAGGCGATGCGATGTCGAACGTCTACGATCTTGGAAGCGATCTGGTGCGTCGTATCTATGAAAAACGCATAGATGCACCGGCGATTCTTGATGCCTCCACGCATTTTCCCAACGCGACAAAGTTCGCGGCCGTCTGGCAGAGTATTCGCGATGAAGTGCTGTCGGTGCAACTGAACCGGGTGCCGCGTTTTCACGACATCATGCCGGAACAGGCCGAGATTTCGGCCAATGACGGCCTCGATTGGCGCATGTTCGTGCTCAAGGCCTACGACATGACGATCCCGGAAAACCTTGGGAAGATGCCTACCCTCAGCCGGTTGCTGTCCGAGTGCCCCGAGGTCAAATCGGCGGCTGTTTCATTCCTGGCGCCGCGCAAGCACATCCCGCCCCACCGCGGCCCCTTTCGCGGCATCATGAGATTTCATCTCGGCCTTGTCATTCCGAAACTGGCGGACGGCCGCCCGGCAACGATCATGATGATCAACCATCAGGAAAAGCGGATCGCCGACGGCGAATGTCTGCTGTGGGACGACACTTTCGAGCACGAGGTCATGAACAGCGCCGATCAGGCGCGTATCGCCTTGTTGCTTGATGTGTGGCGCCCGGAGATGCCGCTGGACATGGAGATCCTGTCCAGGTTGATCGTTCGCGGCGTGCAGGTGGGAATGCACTACAGAGGGGTATCTTTCGCCGGTTAAAGCGTCACGCCCTCGCTTCGCGAAATCCTCTTGCGCTGCCGCCGCGCTTCAGCGGCAACATCATGTCCCTTGCGAGCAAACCGCTGACGCGGCAGAAGGCCATGAAGGCCCGGCAGGCTTCCTCGGCGCTTGCCACATCGACGGTCGCGCCGAAGCAGGCGTTAAACGCGGCGTCATAAACCTTGCCCTGCCGGCGCTTCGGCCAGTTCTGCAGGAAATCGAGCGCCTGCTCGACGCTGTAGATTTCCTCGACCGGCAGGCCGGGCGCGGGCGTGATGCGCACCGGCACCTCGAATTGCAGTCTGTCCATTCCCTGTCTCCCGAACTGGCGAAGTCGGAGCAACGCCGTTCGTTCTGAAAAGTTCTTTGCCCGGTTTTTGACGCAGGAATGTGACCTCAGTGCGGTGCGGGCCCGGCGACTGCCGCGGCAGATCGGCGCTCTGGCCACATCGTTCGACCGGGCGATGCAACCGGCATCGCCCTGTCGAGGTTGCGTCTACTGGTTCGCCGGGTCCATCTCCGCCTCGTAGGCCATGCGCGAGACCACCATCAGCAGATTGGCGGGCGGCACGGCGAAGATGACGCCGAGCACGATCGCCACCGTCCTTTCCACGCGAAGCGTTGCGGCTACAGCCCAATAAACAGTGCCTATACAGATGACTGCCTGGACGGCGAGAAACGCGGCTGCCGAAGCAGCGCGCGTGAGTGTCTTGAATGTCTTGATACGTTGCATCGAGAAATGTCCAATGGACGCGCCACGCAACCTGCCGACGGCCGGTAGCCGTCGCCAGGTCGCGGCGCGAAAGGAATAGTTGAGGTGAGAAAGGTCTGCGACCGCCTGGCTCAGGCGGTTGGTGGCGCGCGAGGCTGATTGGTATGCGAGAGCGGCGCGGCCACAAAGGCAGGCGTGATGCCGCCCTCCGCCGGCAAAGCCCCGCCAACGACAAGGAAATCGGATGCCGGAGCGAGAATGCCGGGATTGCCGCTGACGAGCTTTACCGGCAGCGGCCGGCCGGCGCGGGCTTCGAGGGCCTGCGCCTTGCCGGCGATCCTCAGCCAGGCAAGCGTTTCGCCCTGCCGCATCGCGCTGATGCCGGCGCCACCCGGGGCAGACGCTGTCGAGGCGGAGACCTCAGCCTGGGCGAAGCTCACCAGCGCAAGCGCAAGCAGCGCCATCAGGGCCGAGCACGCGGTCCTGCTTGGCAGCAGCGTCGATCTTGCGCGTTCCGGTGCCGTCAACGGGCGTAAATCTCCTGCATCCTGACCCGGCTACCTCAAGGGATGGTGCAAGGAAAGCTTTGCGACACCCAGACGCGCCCGCCCAGCGAATATTCCCGCGGCAAACCGGTTGCAGGCACTTCGTCCTTGAACCTTGCGGCTTCCAGTGCCAAATCTGAAGAAAATTTCCGCACCGGCTCGCGTCAGGAGCCAACCCGCGAACGGACAAGAATGGTTACCTATCTCGACGCCGCAACGGCCCCCTTGAGAAACACCGGCCAGATCCGCCTCTATGGCGAGGAAGGGTTTGCGGGCATGCGCAAGGCCTGCGATCTCACCGCGCGCTGTCTTGACGAGCTTGTGTCGATGGTGAAGCCCGGCGTCACCACCGAGACCATCGACCGTTTCGTCTTCGAGTTCGGCATGGATCACGGTGCATTGCCGGCCACGCTCAACTATCGCGGCTACACCAAATCGTCCTGCACTTCGATCAATCACGTGGTCTGCCACGGCATTCCTGACAACAAGCCCCTCAAGGACGGCGACATCGTCAACATCGACGTCACCTACATCCTCGACGGCTGGCACGGCGATTCCTCGCGCATGTATCCGGTCGGCACGATCAAGCGCGCCGCCGAGCGCCTGCTCGAGGTGACTTACGAATGCCTGATGCGCGGCATCGCCGCAATCAGGCCGGGCGCTCGCACCGGCGCGATCGGCGCCGCTATCCAAACCTATGCCGAGGCCGAGCGCTGCTCGGTGGTGCGCGACTTCTGCGGCCACGGCGTCGGCCAGCTTTTCCATGACGCGCCGAACATCCTGCATTACGGCACCGCCGGCGAAGGCGTCGAGATGCGGCCCGGCATGATCTTCACCGTCGAGCCTATGATCAATCTCGGCCGCCCGCATGTGAAGGTTTTGTCTGACGGCTGGACGGCGGTGACGCGCGACCGTTCGCTGTCGGCGCAGTACGAGCATACGATCGGCGTCACCGACACCGGCTGCGAGATCTTCACGCTCTCGCCAAAGAAGCTCGATCGGCCCGGCCTGCCGGCCTAGTCTGCCGCAGGCAACGGCATCGGCACGGTCTGATGTCCATAACAATTGGCAAGGCGCGCCTAGGCTATCGAAGCCCGGCAGCATCACCAAGCCCGGCTCCGGTCAGAAGTGCGGACTTGAGGCACCTGGCTCCTGGCAGCAAGGGTCTGTCGAGCCGTCGGGCAAGATAGACCCAACTCTTCGTCGTCCCATTTTCGCCAAGCGCAGCGGCTGAAAGCTGCACGAGCCGCTCGTCGACAAGATCCCGCTCGATCAACCAAAGTGGAAGCCGCCCCCAACCGATGCCTGCTCTGATCAAAGCCAGTTTCGCCTCTTGGCTACCGACCCGCCACTTGCGCTGGGAGAGCACGCCATAGTCGCGGCCATGGGAGCGAGGAGAAGGGTCCATCAGGACGATCTGGATGTGATCGGCCAGCTCTGGCGTACTCACCCGGCCTTTCTTCGCTATCAAGGCCAGAGCGTGCCCAGCACCGACGACCGCCGCCATCGACAGAGGCGCGAGGGAATCGAATTCCAGGCGCGGATCGCGCAGGTCTTCGCCCACCGTTATCGCGAGGTCGACCGTGCCCTGCAGGAGGCAATCGATCGGTTCCCCAAGGGTACCTGTCTGCAACCGGACGCCAACCGTCGGATAGGTGGCGTGGAGGGCTTCAAGAGCCCTGCCGACGGCCGGCAATGGAACAAGCGTGTCCACCATCAGCGCAAGCTCGATTTCAATGCCGCTGCCCATGCCCTGCGCCTTCGCGCGCAGCAGATCGGCGCGTAGAACCAGCGAGCGACAGTCGTCCAGCAGGGCCCGCCCGTCCGAGGTCAAGGTCGGCCGACGAGTCGACCGGTCGAACAGCACCGTCTTGAGTTCGGTCTCCAGATTGGCAATCGCGTGACTTACCGCCGACTGCGCGCGATCGAGCCGCATCGAAGCCAGTCGAAAGCTACCCGCGTCCGCCACGGCCAGGAACATCCGCATCTGATCGAGAGTGAGCGCGTCGAGCATGATCGATCAATTAGATCAGAAAATGCTAACGTTTAGCAATCCCATCGATCATCCCGGTGTGTCATCACTTCCTGACCTCAGACAGGAGAGCGAAGTGACTGAACGGCTCAAGCTCGCACCGCTGATCGGCAGCACGCGGGAACGACGCTATGGCGACAAGGTCGGAAACTGGTTTGCCCAAGAGGCGCAGAGACTGGACGAATTCGAACTTTCGCTCATCGATGTTGCAGACATTGATCTGCCCAGCCGGCACTTGGCGGAGCCGACACCGGCGATGAAGGCATTCACCGGTAAGCTCGCCAAGGCAGACGCCTTCGTTGTCGTCACCCCCGAATACAATCACAGCATGCCCGGCCATCTTAAGCACGCTATCGACCAGGCTACTGAAGAGTGGCACGCCAAGCCGGTCGGCTTCGTTTCATACGGTGGCGTTTCCGGCGGGTTGAGGGCCGTCGAACATCTTCGGCAGGTATTTGCCGAGCTTCACGCCGTCACCGTCCGGGACGCAGTAAGCTTTCACGGGGTGTGGGAGCATTTTGCCGATGGTGCGGGCCCGCTCGATCCGAAGCGCAGCTCCGGCGCTGTCAAAACCATGCTCCACCAACTCAAGTGGTGGGCTCTTGCGCTGAAGGAGGCGCGTTCGCGCGCCCCCTATACCGTAGGCTAACACATGGATTCGCAACGCATCATTGCAGGCGCCCTCATGACCATAGCCATGACGCTGGTCGGATCCGGCGTGGTGGCCTCGAAAATCATTGCCGGCGGCATGCACCCTTTCCTCGCCGTTCCCCTGCGTTTCCTGATTTCGACGCCGATCCTCTGGGGACTCGTCTTCCTGACAAGCACGCCGCGGTCGCGGCTCTTGGCAAAGGAATATATGATTGTGATGATTCAGGCGGCCGCGGGCAGCGCCGGCTATAGCATTCTGATGATCCTCGCCTTGACCTTGACGACGAGTGCCAATGCCAGCGTCATCCACGGCCTTTTGCCTGTATTGGCTGCCCTCGTTGCAACGCTGGCCTTGAAGGAGAGGCTTGGCGCCAAGCTATGGATCGCCGTCGGCGCTGTCACGGCAGGCGCACTTCTTGTCAATGTCGCCTCTGCCAAGGGCTTTGGCCTCGATCTGAAGCTGCTGGCGGGTAACCTGCTGGTGGTCCTCGCTGTTTCCGGCGAAGCACTGTTTGCGATCCTGAACAAGAGAATCAGCAAGCCGCTGGCGCCGCTCTATCTCGCGGCGCTGATGAGCAGCATTTCGCTGGTGCTGACCTTGCCGCTCGCCGCCGCCCTTGTCGCGTTTAGCACCGTTGCAGCAGCACCTGCCGCCCTATTGGCGACAGTCTATATCAGCATTTTTCCCACCGTAATCGGCTTCTGGCTCTGGTATTCAGGAGCCGCGCGCGCAAGCGGCGGAGAGGCTGGCGTGTTCATGGCAGTGCTGCCGGTCGCGGCACTCGCGCTCTCGTTTCTTCTTCTCGGCGAGACCATCACGACGATCCACATTCTCGGAACCGCCCTTGTCGTCCTCGGCATCGCTGTTTCGGTCAGCGGGGCAAGAACGGTGAAGAAACAGGCTGCCGAAGGTGCTCATGTTTAACGCTCGCCAATAGGCGATGCAGCCCTCATCGTCACGGCGTCTTGATATGTCCCAGCAACGCTCCCGGCTACTTTCCTGAAATGATCGAGAACCGTTTCGCGTTTCAGAATCATGCTTTAGTCTCTGGCAAAGGTCTTCTTTCGATCAGCGATGTGGGCGGGCGATGGGAAAAGTCGAGGACGAGCGGGCGTTTTTCTCTGAAGCCTGGGTAGAGCCGCCGAAGAAAGAGGTGGCGCCTGTTGAGAAGCCGCACTACCACGGCCATCGCGATCGTCTGCGCGAACGCTTCTTGGCCGGCGGTCCGGACGCCCTGCCCGACTATGAACTGCTTGAGCTGCTTCTCTTCCGGCTGATCCCGCGCGTCGACACCAAGCCGATCGCCAAGGCGCTGATCGCGCGCTTTGGTTCGCTTGCCGAAGTGCTCGGCGCGCCGGCGTCCCTGCTCGAGGAAGTGAAGGGCATCGGGCCGACGGTGGCGACCGATCTAAAAGTCATCGCCGCCACGGCGCAGCGCATGGCGCGCGGCGAAGTGCGCGGCCGCGAGGTTCTGTCGAACTGGACGCAGCTTCTCGATTATTGCCGCTCGGCCATGGCCTTCGAGGCCCGCGAGCAGTTCCGCATTCTCTTCCTCGACAAGAAGAATGGGCTGATCGCCGACGAGGTGCAGCAGACCGGCACGGTCGACCATACGCCTGTCTATCCGCGCGAGGTGGTCAAGCGCGCGCTCGAACTTTCCGCCAGCGCGATCATTCTGGTGCATAACCATCCGTCCGGCGACCCGACGCCCTCGCGCGCCGACATCGACATGACCAAGCAGATCATCGACACGGCCAAACCGCTCGGCATCGCCGTTCACGACCACGTCATCATCGGCCGCAAGGGCAACGCCTCGATGAAGGGCCTGCTGCTGATCTGACAGTCCCGAAAATCAGCTGGACACCGATCAGGAAATCATCCCCGGGCGGGCACGTCGCGGGCGATGGCTCGATCGAGACGCGTTGACGTTAGTTCATCAAAAGCACCAGAGCGGGATGCAGCTTCTTCAGGTTCGGCAATGATTTCGATTGCCAGGGTATGTCGGGCGTTCCGCGCACGACAAGTCGAACATCGGGATGCTTGCGCACCTCGATGGTAAATTTCGCCAGCAGGTTGATGCCGGAAGAGTTGAGAAAGTGAAGGTCCTTCAAATTGAGTGTGATGGAAGCGGGATTTGAGGCAAGAACACTGGTCGCCAAAGCCGTGATCGGCGCACCCGCCTCGGAACTGGCAAGCCGCATTGCACCGTCGAAAAAGATATCGCTTCCCTCAGTCCACACGCGGTAGTCGTCTGTCTTGATTTCCATATCTGGCTTCGCTTCATCTAGTTGTGAGTTTGCGAGATCGGAATGGAGGCATATGTTTCCAGGCAAATACGATCGTTTTCATCGGCGGGGCTGAATATCCAGGCCAAGCGTGCGCCATAGTCGCTCATCAACGTCAGCAATCCAAGCCCGGAACTCCCCACGTCGGGGTTCGCGGCATTCGCCTCAATCCGCTGTATCAGCAGGTCCTTTGGGTCGCCAACCGTGATGTCCGCCAGAAGGCTTTGGAACTCGGACGCGATTTCACCATCGACGTCATTCGACACCTTCAGCTTGAAGCACTCCGAATCCATCGACGCCTCAACCACGATCTCGCCTGGTGCTCGGAACTTGACGGCGTTTTCGATGAGTTCGTTGACCAGATATCCGATGCTATGCCGCACCTCCATGTAGTCATTGCGCGACGACTGAAAGCGCAACGCGAAAAGATCGGCAATGAAGTCCGAGGTCGTGGCGCAATGACGCCAACTCAAGTCGAGAGGTCCGTCGAACAGCCGCACGCGACTGACGCTCCCCTTCATCCCTATTGCAATGTCAGGCGTACCGAACAGCGCTGTCATCCTACGTATGCCTTATGATCACGAGTGTGATGTCGTCGTGGATCTTCTGGATTCCGATATGGGCCATCAAATCCTCGATGATCCCGGTCTTGATGTCCTCGGCGCTCCTGCCATGGCGCTTTTGCACGCTCTTGCAGAGGCGATCGAACCCGAACAGTCTTCTGTCTTCATCTTCCGCCTCGGTCACACCGTCGGTGTGCAACACGATTACGTCGCCTCTCCCGAACACGATGTCTCGCGTGTCAACGAACTGCGAGATGTCGTTCTCCAGGCCAACGGGCAGACCCAGATCAAGCGTGTCGATACGTTCGACGTCCCCATCCGCACGCACGACCAGAATGTCCTCGTGCTGGCCGGATAGCGTTACCCGCCCGTCCTCAAAGTCGAGAAAGGCCAGCGAGAGATGCTTGTCGGTGTTCGTCCGCTCGATGTTCTTGTAGATGGCTCTGTTCAGACGAACCAGAAACTGGCGCGGATCGCCTTCGTTGGCCTCCTGCAGCGCGCGTGCAACGGATTGGACCATCAGCATCAGCACGCCGCTCTCGAGACCATGACCGGTCACGTCGCCGATGCCGATCTTGACCCGTGATCCGTTCTGCAGGACGTCGTAGTAGTCCCCGCCGACCTCGTCGGCCGGCCGCATGTAGGCCGCGATCTCCAGCCCCGGAATCGCTTCGAGTTCGAACGGTTTCGGCAGGACCATCATCTGGATTTGCCTGGCGACCGCGAGTTCGGCGCCGAGACGGACGTTCTCGTCCCGCAGCTTTTCGTTGAGCGCGGAAATCTCCTGATTTGCGTCGCCGAGTTCCCTGGTTCGTTCGTCGACGAGTTGCTCGAGGTTTTCCGTGTGAAAGCTGATCTGCTCGGCCATACGGTTGAAGGCGACTCCGACCGCTCCAACCTCGTCGCGCGTTGGAACGCGAACGCGGACCGAATAATCTTTGGACTGTAGCCTCTGGGCGGCGCTGGCAAGCGCCCTGAGGCCGGCCGTGATCCGCTTCGAGATCCCGAGCACTGCCGCAAAGACAATCAGAAGCGAAACGACGATGGCGGCGACCTGAAAGAGCAGGATACGATTGGTCGCGCGGGAAATACTCTTTTGCGCGGCGACCAGGGACGCATAGATTTCGCGTTCTGGAACGACGATTCCGACCGACATCGTTTCAGACTTGATCGGTCCCGAGCTCCACAGATTGGTCGGCTTCAATCTTTTGAGGACAACTATGTAGGGTACGTGTTCGCCCTTGTTGTCGAGCATGATATGCTGAATGACACCGTCATTGTTCTGGTCGAGCGGCAGCGACGCGATGGCCGGCTGCGTGCTTCCCCGCAGCGACCTCTCCAGCCCGGTGACGCCCTGCGTGCCCGCATCGTTGGACGAAGTCAGGCCGATAATCGCCTCGCCCGATGGATTGATCGCCACTACATTGCCGGTCGACATGGTGAGGAAGCCGAACCCGGTTTCGGCGATCTTGACGCGCTCGACGACTTCCGCGAGTTGATCGAGAGTGATGTCTGCACCCGCTACACCGGCGATACCGGTACGGTCCCGCGTCCACAGCGGGTGGAAGAAACTGACGATCAGCTTTCCCGTGATCGCATCGGTGTAGGGCGCTGTCTGAGTGATGTCGTCGGGGACTGGACGCGAGGCTGGATCCCTCGCCCATTGCTGCCATGACCCGTAGATCCCCGGAAAGAAGAACTCCCAGAACTCCGCCTTGTTGTGGCCTGGATAGAGTCGATCGAAGGTCTGCGCCTGGTCCGTATACGGTACCGTCCTGAAGATCGGCCGTTCCTTCGGACCAATATAGTACATCTGCAGTTTTGGCGATCCGCTGGCCATAAGGGTCGGCGCGACGAGATCCAGAACGGTACTGTCTTCGATTTCCTGCTCAACGCTCGGCAGCGGCGTGTGGTCGGCGCCCAGCAGGTAGCCCCAGACGCTAATCACGGAAGGCGCGCCCGGCAGGTTCTGCGCCCAATCGCCCTGTGCGTCATAAACGACCTTCACCGAGCCGGGTGCTTCATGCGAAAGGGTTGCTCCGACCTGTCGCTGCCGGCTCGGATCGTCGGTCTGGGCCTGCAGGACGCCGGCCAGCGCTTTCACGTCCCCATGAACTCGATCGAGCAGGAGGTCGACGCTTAACGCTGTCGAGTCGGCATAGGAGCGAATGTATTCCTGGTTTGCGGTGGTCAGGCCCTCACCGACTTCCGACGTGGCGTCGCGCGACAGCTTCTGAACGTTCCAGAGCGCCAGGCCACCGCTCAGCAGGAGGTCGAAAAGCACGGCGCCGCCAACGACCAATACGAATTTCGCCCGGAAGGAGCGCAGGCCGAAGCGCGGTGTAGGCTGATCGTCGGCTTTCATTGCGGCCTTCGCCCCGATGCGACCCAGATCGGCCAACCCGCATAACCCTTGGGGTGCAGCGCAGCGAATATGTGATCCTGGAAGCCCTGCCGGAACCGTGCAACGAACTCCGGCCCGTCGCCGCGTTTGGTTGCCATCTCGCCGGCATACACATCGGCCCAGGCTACAATGACATCGGCGAAGTCCTGCGCATCTCCGTCCAGGTTGGTGACCGTGAAGGTCTCGACACGTATGTCGTCGAATCCGGCTTCGATCAGATATCGGCGACTCTTGGGCCCGAGCTCAACGTCCATTTCGAAATGCGCGAACAGCTTCGCCACTTCATTGTATGTCCAACGGATGCTTTCGGCGCGCGGCTCGCCGAGGCAATGCGAATTCTTCTCGTTGGTGATGTAGACCCGCCCGCCTGGCTTGCATATGCGGTAGAGTTCCTTGAGGATGAGTTCCGGTCGATTGAAGATTTGAAGCGAATGTCGGCAGGTGACCAAGTCGAACTGCTCCTCGTCGAGCAGCATTTCCGAGGCATCGCCATAAGTATATTCGATGCCCCGGATATCGAACTCCCGCATCACGCGTCTGGCGTAGTCCAGGCTTGATATGGAGTGGTCGAGGGCGACAATCCGCGACGGCTGGAACTCTTTCTGCACGAGCACGGCGAAATCGCCGATCCCGCAACAGATGTCGGCCATAACGATCCCGGGTCTCATGCCATGCCGCGGCAGGATTGCACGCTCGTGGCGCCAGGTCATCTTTGTCTGCGTGCGCAGGATTGGAACGAACCCGCCTTCCTCGAGGAAGCCCTGCCCTGGATAGAATTCGCTGTCATACTCCTCGACCGTGATGTTCGGTTCGATTCCGCTCAGCCGACCGAATTTTCGCGAGGTCCATCCGACGACGCTCGACGTGATGACAACAAATTTGAGATCGGGTCGAGCGCGACAGGCATCGATGATGATCCTCGAAAAAGCGTGAAATGCGGCGTTGTTCATCTGCGCCAAGCGTCTGACATTGACGTAGAGAACGCCGCGTACTCGGCCAATCGCATCGCGAAGCAATGCCAGGCTGGGCCCAAGCTCATCGATCGCCTGAGGCCGGACCACTCCAGATATGGAGAACTCCTGGTTGTTCGCATCGTATTGCGCCTTGAAGCGCGGGTGCGGGTTGTAAGGGCTCAATGTTGCAGGCCCTCAAGCGGAAGATCCACGACGAGCGTGATCGCATCGCCGTCGGCCTCCTCGACCCTGAGTGCCGCGTTGTAGTCGACAGCTAGTTCCAGGAGTACCACCTCCCGGCTGGGCGCCAGATCCCCAGACACAGAATTGAGATATCGCTCCTTGGCCTCAAATCCCACGACTTGCGAAACGGCTTCTTCGTAGAATTGGCGCTCCTCCGGCATGCAGGGAAATGTCAGCTCGATCCTGTCCGTCGCGCCATGGCGAGACACCCTGCATGCCAGTTCGCCGTCGGCGTGGCGGGTACGAAAGGCGACTTCCAGTAATTCGTTGAAGGCAGAGGAAAAGAGATTCGAATGCCGCACCGAGTCTGATCTGTTTTGACTGATCATCCGGGCGATGTACGTCGAGACATAATCGCAGTGTTTCCAAGCGGAGACAAAAGTCTTGATTTCCATGTCGATCTGGATCATCGGCTCAAAAGTCGGTTCGCCAACCGGGTCATGAACAGATCCCATCCGCATCCTCTCCTATTCCATCCGTATTTGAGCCCAGGTGACGCGATGAACTCCGGGACGGAAATTTGACCGCCTCGTGATGAGCCAGTCCCGCATTGCGCGGCATCTAGCTCGATCGTTTTTACAGGCCTCCGATTTACAAACGGTGCAAGTGGCTAGCGCGCCCGATTTGATTCCTCCATCGCTTCCAGCCCCTTCGGCGGCGACCGCCTGATGAAATCGCCGGTTGCCTCGGATCCGAGCGGCCGTCCCATGAAATTGCCTTGCAGGTAATCGCAATTTTCCTTGATCAGCCACCGTGCCTGCGCCGCCGTCTCGACCCCCTCGGCGGTGACGCTAATTCCCAGGCCGTGCGCCAGACTTATGATCGATCGCACAATCGTTTGACTCTTCAGATCCGTCTCCAGGTCCGCGATGAAGTATTGATCTATCTTCAAGGTATCAAACGGAAAATTCTTAAGGTAGCTCAAGGATGAATAGTATGTTCCAAAATCGTCGAGCGAGATTCGTATTCCCAGGACGTTCAACGTATTCAATGTATCTATATTGTCGATAGTCTTCTCAAGAAGAACCGTTTCGGTTATCTCGAGTTCAAGCCTTTCAGCCCGGATTCCAACTGCGTCGATGATCTGAGCGACCGTGTCCGTCAGCGAACCGCTCAGGAACTGAGCCGGCGACAGGTTGACTGCGACTGTCAGCGCGGAAGGCCAGGCCAATGCCTGGCGACAAGCTTGCTCGAGCACCCATCGTCCAATTTCGTCCATCAGACCGTCCGCTTCGGCGATCGGAATGAACACGCCGGGCGGAATGATTCCTATCTCGGGGTGCCGCCACCGCAGCAGCGCTTCGAAACCAATCACCGACGAAGGAGGCCTGATGAGCGGCTGATAGTCCAGGTAAAGCTCGCCCCGCTCCAGCGCGGTTCGAAGGCTGCGCCTCAGATTTTCGCGTTGCTCAAGCAACAACAGCATCGAGCGATTGAACGTTCGAGCGCAGCCGCGACCATCCGTCTTGGCTGCGTAAAGAGCAATATCTGCGGCTTTCATCAGCTGCTCGCCATCGGTCCCGTGCTCCGGCCCGAAAGCGATTCCGATACTTGAACCGACGAAGACGGGAATGCCGTTGATGACGAAAGGGTCCTTGAACGCGTTGACCAGCGATGTGGCGAGGCGCTCGGCTTCCGCGGGCTGCTCCTTGCCCAATTGGATGACGGCGAACTCGTCGCCGGCATACCGGTACGCAGATTCGCCGTCCTCCAGCGCGTCGCGGATTCGACCTGCCGCGAGTTGCAGAAGCGTGTCGCCTGCCCCATGGCCGAGCGTGTCGTTGACCGCTTTGAAATCGTCAAGATCGATTTGCAGCAGGGCGGCTTTTGGCTGAGATCCGCCGATGGCCGCCAGCGCTTGCTGCAGCCGCTCACCGAATCGCCGTCGATTCTGCAGTCCGGTCAGCACGTCGTGCGTCGCCTGATGGAGCAGAATCATATGCTCCTGCTCCTGCGCCGCGCTGCGCTCCCCCTGCTCCCGGGATTCAATGATTCCCACGCCATCTGCAGTGCCGAAGACGAAAACGGAGCGGGGCGCTTCGCCCGATGAGCGCGGCAGGTCAATGCTTGCCGCAGAGCCGCCCTGGAACACCCGAAGAAATTCGTCGCGGCACCTCGTATCGAGGAAGCTTGGATAGATCTCCCAAATGGCGGCGCCTGGCACCACCGCACCTCCGTACAGGCGTTTAAGCCTGGCGGCGTAGTGAGTTAGGCGGAAGTCGCTATCATAGAACGATAGAAGTTCGGTCGTATTCGCCAACAGGTTAGCGAGAAGCGCTTCGCCGGCACGTGAACCATCGCTTGAGGAAGACTCCTCATTCTGCGTGCCGACGCCTGATGCCTCTGAACGCAAAAGCCACCTCCGTAGGCGGTGAAAATTAGCGTCCCCCAGTTTAGAAATAGCATAAGTAACAAGCTTGGCAAACTTTCAACTCGCTATTTCAACAAGCGCGGCATGCGCTGTAATTGCAATGGCTGCTCCGCTGTGATTGGCGGCAGGTTATTCCACGATGGTGGTTCATTCATTGTTAATAAATCGCGGATCGACAGATAATCGGCGTCGCGCCAGGCCTGATTCGAAATATTGCGACCCACAGGACAGAGCGGAGTTCGCGGCCTGGGATCGATCACAGACCTAGTGTTTCGAAATCGGCTTTCTCAAAAATCTGGTTTTCAGCCATGTTTTCGACGGTCCGCTCTGGTAGGGGCTATCGGCGCGTTTCGAGATGACGCCGTCGAGCTCGGTTTTCTCGGTGGCGCGAAAGATCGCGAGCGCGTCGCCCTCAAAATGCTCGCTGTATTGGATCTTGCCGAGGCCAGGCTCAACCAGTCGCCACAGCGCTTGCTTGCGTTGCAGCAGGGGTAAGGGGATAAGATTGCGACCGTCGAGATGGAGGATGTCGAAAGCGACGAACACCAGCCGGCTCGGCTCGTTCCAGATCGCGGCTTCCAGCTCAGGAGAACCGGGCGAGCCCCGCTCGCCTGAGACAATCACCTCGCCGTCGAGAATGGCAGCCCGGCATGGCAGGTCGACAGCTAGCGCGATGGGCCAGTATTTAGTCGTCCAGTCGCGTCCGTTCTTGTTGTAAAGACGCGCGCCGTTCTTATCAATGATGATTTGCGTGCGGTAGCCGTCGAATTTGGCCTCGTGGACCCACCCTTCATCTTGGGGCGGCCGCTCGACAAGAGTTGGTATCTGCGGCGGAATGAACTCCAGCCGTTCGTCGTCGACCTTGTCACGCTGACTCAACTACGCCACCATCTTTGCCGGATAGCGGTGGCGCGAGCGGCACAGGCGATCTGGTATCCATTTGGACACCTGCCGCCTGTGCCTTGCCCCCACTAAGCCATTCTGCGACGGAATGAACACCGGCCAGCCGCCCCCCGGCCATTGGCACGCTTACTCAACTACGCCACACCTTCGACGGATAGCGGTAGCGCGAGCGGCATAGGCGATCCGATGTCCCCCAACTTGGACATCTGCCGCCTGTGCCGAGCCCCCACTAAGCCATCAACCCCCCACTAAGCTATTTTGCGGCGGAATGAACACCAACCGGCCGCCTCGGCCTTGGCACGCTAACTCACTTACGCCTTTGACGGTTTGCGGCGGCGCGGTCGGCACAGGCGGTGCGATATTCCCCCCAACTTGGAAACCTGCCGCCTGTGCCGAGCCCCCCGCTAAGTCACAGCGAACATCTACGAATAAGGCCGCGCTGTCGTTAGCTGCGCATCCAGATACTTATCCGGGCGTACATATCTCGATCGGCACGGCATCTCTCGCCAGGGATTTTGCCCAATGGGGTACCGCCAGCCAAGGATCGCTTGCCCGGCAAGGATTGTCGCCGGATCCAGTATCACTCCGGGCATACTGATGAAACGTCCGCCGCGGATGCTATGATCAGCTTCCAAGCGCCTTGAGCCATCCTTCAAACGAGGAGGTCTTCTCGTGCTCGCCAAGCGAAACAGAGTGGGCGGGGCGCGGCAACACCGTCGTCCTGCGCCCTTCGCGGGGGCTGTAACCGAACTCCTTGCTGAACGCCCGGCTGAAATTTGCCGCTGAACTGAACCCGAAGGCCTCCGCAATTTGAACGATGCGCCGGCTGTCCGCCGGATCGCTGAGCGCAACATGGGCCGCTAGAAGTCGGCGACTTTGAATGTAATGGAGCACCCCACCGCTCGGTTCGAACAGCTGGTAGAGACGAGATCGCGAAACACCGAGCGCCCGGCACATTGAATCCGGCGTCAGATGAGCCGCTTCCAGGTTGTTCTGGACGTATCGACGGGCCCGCTCCATCAGCGCGACACTCGCCAGTTGTTCGGCCGCAGCCGCATGTTCGGCCGGCGGCGCTAGGCACGCAATGATCATGCTGCGGGTTGCGTGTACGATGCGAGGCAGGTCGTCAGCGGTGAGGCTGCGCAGTCTTGTTACGATGCCGTCGACATAGTCGATCAAAAGGTTTGCAAAATTGCCGGAAAGAATTGAATTGTTGTTTGCGTCGAGGGTTGCCGCCGCGTCGGCGAACAAATCACGCGGCAAATATAGAACGAGACTTTCGGATTCGGTCATCCTCCCGCGAAACGGGTAACCTAGCGACCTGATCTCAAGTTTGCCCGGCTGGCCCTCCGCGACACGGCGATTGACCTCCGTCCAGGACCGGCCGGTATGTGGCAAGACGACATACCAATGATCGATCGAGCTGGACCGAAGCTTTGCGGCGGAACGGATATAACTGTGCGCCGGCGTCCGCTGTTCGACGATCAGCATGCCGCCGAGATTCCAAGCCTTGTGCGCTGCGGGGAAGCCGTCGTCCAGCGATTTGTCATCCGGCAGCCTGACCTCGACAAGCGGTGCCACATGCGCTTGCCAAGCGGGGAATTGATCCTCTGCTGCCAGTTCGAGTGTTGAAAAGGACAGCGGTTCCAGTGCCGGCGCGATTGGCCGAGCCGCCTCGTTGTCGGGTTGAACGTCGCGAGGCCAACGCCGTCGCTCACGCTCCGGTACAGGCCCGGTATGCGCCTCGTCTTGCTCCTTAGCGTCCATCGCGCGTGGTGCCATATCCGATTCCGGTATGCCCATGCCCGCGCAATCATGTGGTGTATCCCGGGATCTGGCAAGCCTGTGGACCGCATCGTCGATCACGCTGGGTTACAATAAGAAATGCATCCCGAGATAAGTTTCTGGATACGAGGCTAACGACACACTTCAGACCGGCGCCTATAGATTCCGACATCGTGAAAGCGACGTTGAGGAGACCAGGTAATGAATGAAAAAGTCAAAGGAGAAGCTCGCCGCAAGATAATTCTTGATGGATATGTCAACAACGAGCCATTGAAAGACATTGCGGCAAAGCTCGGATGCTCACTGGCGAGTTTGAAAGTCAGCGCCAGCAAACTTGGCTGCACTCGCGCCCCGAAAGAGGCGGCTGACTTTCGACGCGGCTTCCGTATACCCGACAACAAACGGCAAGACTATTACCAGCTCATGCGGGTCGGCCAATATAGATCTCGGGACTGCGCACAGATTTTGGGATTATTGACAACACAATCGCCGAGCATGGAGTAACGTTACTAGAAGCTGGGGACAACATCTTTTCAAGCCTCGGTGACAAGGCCCCGCCGCAAAGCACGGGCGGCGGGCGCTGAAAGGTTCGCTCAAATGCTGCGTCGGCGTTTCAATCGCACCTGCCTTAGCCCTCTCGATCTGGCCGTTTGCGAACGCGTGTTCAATCAGGTCTGCGCAGATGAACAGCTCGATCCTTTGGACCCGGGCGCCGAAATTCTAGCGGTATTGGTTGTGGCCATCTTTCGAAATGCTCACACCAGCGAACGCGAACTGCTGGAGGCGGTCAAATCTCGCCGGCAAAAGGCCAGGGCAGCCGTCCGCACGCCTAAAATGAACTAGTTGATCTACCCGCCAGCGGCATCGAGCCGGCCATTCAGCCCTCTGCACATCGTCCGTAAGGGCAATGCTTCGACGAAGGGCCCGCTGCGCCAAGGCCCCCCGCCCCAAAAGGTCCGGGCGCGCAGCAACGTTTTGCACATCAGCTAGTCGGCTCTGGAATTTCAACCGGAAATCGAGCATGATGCGGCTTGGTATTGGCGTTGGATGCTTCGCGCTCCCATGAAATACCGGAGGACGGGACATGGCCATCGCGCTTGTACTCGTTTTGATCGTCGTGGGCTCGGTGTTGTTCCACTTCCTGAGCCCATGGTGGTGGACGCCGATTGCCTCGAACTGGGACTATATCGACCACACCATCATCATCAGCTTCTGGATCACCGGCGTCGTTTTTGCCGCCGTTGTGCTCTTCATGGCGTATTGCGTGTTCCGCTTTCGCCATCGCGAAGGCAATCGCGCGGTATACGAACCGGAGAACAAGCGTCTCGAATGGTGGCTGACGATCGTCACTGCGATCGGCGTCACCGCCTTGCTCGTTCCCGGCCTGTTCGTTTGGAGCCGCTTCGTCAACGTGCCGAGCGATGCGGCCGAAATCGAGGTCGTTGCCCAGCAATGGCAGTGGAGCTATCGCCTGCCGGGCAAGGACGGCAAGCTCGGCACTTCGGACACCCGTGAAGTAGCCGCTGAGAACCCGCTAGGCATCGCCCCAAAGGATCCCAACGGCCAGGACGACGTCGTGGTCGAGGCGGCGGACCTGCACTTGCCGGTCGGCAAACCGGTCAAGATGCTGCTGCGTTCGATCGACGTGCTGCATGATTTCTACATCCCGGAATTCCGCGCCAAGATGGACATGATCCCGGGATCGGTCACCTATTTCTGGTTCACTCCAACAAGGACCGGAACCTTCCAGGTCCTGTGCGCGGAGCTCTGCGGCCAGGGACATCCGCTGATGCATGGCATGGTGTTGGTCGACACCGAGCAGGATTACCTGACCTGGCTCGGGCAGCAGCAGACTTTTGCGCAACTGTCGGCGCCTCAGCAAACGGGCTCGGCGAACCCGCTGCCAGGAAAGACAATGGCGTCCGCTTTGGACGTCGGGGCAAAAGTCGAAACTGTCGAGGCCCGCTGAACAGGGAGGTGCTCCCATGGTCGACGTCACACCCGCAGATGCCGTTCCCCCCGCCGAAGTCGGGGAAATGGAACTGTACCATCCGCACAGTTGGTGGACGAAATACGTCTTCTCGCAGGACGCCAAGGTCATAGCGATCCAGTATTCGGCAACGGCAACGGCGATCGGCTTTGTAGCGCTGTTCCTGTCCTGGCTGATGCGCCTCCAGCTCGGCTTCCCCGGCACGTTCGATTTCATTACTCCGGAGGCCTACTACCAGTTCATCACCATGCACGGCATGATCATGGTGATCTACCTGCTCACCGCACTCTTCCTCGGCGGCTTCGGCAACTATCTCATCCCGCTGATGGTCGGCGCCCGCGACATGGTCTTCCCCTATGTCAACATGCTGAGCTACTGGGTCTACCTGTTGGCGGTGCTCGTTCTCGTCGCAAGCTTCTTTGCGCCCGGCGGACCGACCGGCGCCGGCTGGACGCTCTACCCGCCGCAGGCGATCATGACCGGCACGCCGGGTGGCCAGGACTGGGGCATCATCCTGATGCTCTCTTCGCTCATCCTGTTCATCATCGGCTTCACCATGGGTGGCTTGAACTATGTTGTGACGGTGCTGCAGGGCCGCACGCGGGGTATGACCTTGATGCGCCTGCCGCTCACCGTATGGGGCATCTTCACCGCCACCGTCATGGCTCTGCTCGCCTTCCCGGCGCTGTTCGTTGCTTGTGTGATGATGCTGCTCGACCGCGCGCTCGGCACCTCCTTCTTCATGCCGGCGATCGTCGAGATGGGCCAACAGTTGCAGCACAGTGGCGGCAGCCCGATCCTGTTTCAGCATCTGTTCTGGTTCTTCGGCCATCCGGAAGTCTACATCGTGGCCCTGCCGGCCTTCGGCATCGTGTCCGACCTCATCAGCACGCACGCGCGCAAGAACATCTTCGGCTACCGAATGATGGTCTGGGCGATCATCGCGATCGGCGCCCTGAGCTTCGTGGTCTGGGCGCACCACATGTATGTCAGCGGCATGCACCCCTATTTCGGCTTCTTCTTCGCCACGACGACGTTGATCATAGCCGTTCCGACCGCCATCAAGGTCTATAACTGGGTGCTGACCCTGTGGCGCGGCGACATCCACCTCTCGATACCAATGCTTTTCGCGCTCGCCTTCATCGTCACCTTCGCCAATGGCGGGTTGACGGGGCTGTTCCTCGGCAATGTCGTCGTCGACGTTCCCCTGTCGGACACGATGTTCGTCGTTGCCCATTTTCACATGGTGATGGGTGTCGCCCCGATCCTGGTGATCTTCGGCGCGATCTATCACTGGTATCCGAAGGTCACCGGACGGATGCTGGACGAGGCGCTCGGCCAGTTTCACTTCTGGGTCACCTTCCTCGGCGCCTACCTGATCTTCTTCCCCATGCACTATATCGGCCTGATTGGTGTACCGCGCCGCTACGCCGAACTGACCGACATGACGATCATGACGGAGTCGGCCCATCATCTGAATTCGTTCATCAGCATCATGGCCTTCTTGGTCGGCTTCGCCCAGATGGTGTTCCTGTTCAACCTGATCTGGAGCATCCGTCACGGCCGTGACGCCGGCGGCAATCCGTGGCGGGCAACGACGCTCGAGTGGCAGACGCCGCAGACGCCGCCGGCGCACGGCAATTTCGGCAAGGAACTGCCGATCGTCTATCGTTGGGCCTATGACTACAGCGTGCCGGGCGCGAAGGAGGATTTCATTCCGCAGAACGTGCCGGGCTCCTTCATCCCATCGAGGGAGCCGGCATGAGCGTCATCCTGGTCTTCCTGCTGGTGATCGCCGGCTTTGCCGGATGGTGGCTTTCGCACCAGCGGCTGACCGCGAAGCCGTGGCTCGAGCAAGGCTTGGCCGGGGATTTCGTCGGCCTTGAGCGATCGGCCCTGCCCACCGCCAAGATCGGCCTCGGTGTCTTCCTCGCGGTTGTCGGCTGTCTGTTTTCGCTGTTCACCAGCGCCTATTTCATGCGCATGGGTCTGCCGGACTGGCGGCCTCTGCCGCTGCCGCGCCTGCTCTGGCTGAACACCGGCGTGCTGGTGCTGAGCAGCGTCGCGCTGCAATGCGCCGTGATCGCGGCGCGCAGAGGCCAGACGGACATGGTCAGGCTCGGTCTTGCGACGGCCGGGCTGACCGCCCTCGCCTTCCTGATCGGCCAACTGATCGCGTGGCGGCAGCTGACCGATGAGGGCTACCTGCTGGACTCCAACCCGGCCAACAGCTTCTTCTATCTGATCACCGCCATGCACGGCCTGCACATACTGGGCGGGCTGGTCGGCCTTGGCAGGACGAGCATCGGCGCCTGGACGGGCGCCCGGCCGCAACGGCTTCGCCTCGGGATCGAGCTCTGCGCGATGTACTGGCATTTCCTGCTTTTCGTCTGGCTCGGCATCTTCGCCGTTCTGGCCGGCTGGGCGGCGACATTCGTGAGCATTTGCCAACGGCTGCTGACCTAGGAGACTGGCGATGGCCGAGACGACACTGACGGATAGCAGCCAGTTGGATCGCCCCCAGGGCTGGCGCGGGATTGCCGCCGACTGGGCTTCGGATCAGCGCGCGTTCAAGAACGTGTCCTGGGGCAAGGCCATGATGTGGATCTTCCTGCTCAGCGACACCTTCATCTTCGGCTGCTTCCTGCTCTCCTACATGACCGCCCGCATGTCGACGCGCGTGCCGTG
Organism: Mesorhizobium sp. WSM3879; assembly: GCF_002294915.1. Classification (NCBI taxonomy): domain Bacteria; kingdom Pseudomonadati; phylum Pseudomonadota; class Alphaproteobacteria; order Hyphomicrobiales; family Phyllobacteriaceae; genus Mesorhizobium; species Mesorhizobium sp. WSM3879. Next base: position 72,332 of record NZ_NSFZ01000018.1, read on the forward strand.
GCCCAACCCAAGCAAGGTCTTCGCGCTGCACATCGGCGGGTCGGAGGTCCCGCTGATCCTGATCGCCATCATGACCTTCGTGCTGATCTCAAGCAGCGGCACCATGGCCATGGCGGTCAATTTCGGCTACCGCCGCGATCGCCGCAAAACCGCGATCCTGATGCTTTTGACCGCCGCGCTCGGCGCAACCTTCGTCGGCATGCAGGCCTTCGAATGGACCAAGCTCATCACCGAAGGAGTGCGGCCCTGGGGCAATCCCTGGGGAGCCGCGCAATTCGGCTCATGCTTTTTCATGATCACCGGCTTCCACGGCACGCACGTCACGATCGGGGTCATCTTCCTGATCATCGTGGCGCGAAAAGTCTGGCGCGGCGATTACGACATCGGGCGTCCAGGTTTTTTCACCAGTCGCCGGGGCCACTACGAGAATGTCGAGATCATGGGACTCTACTGGCACTTCGTCGACCTGGTCTGGGTGTTCATCTTCGCCTTCTTTTATCTTTGGTGAGAGGCAGGCTTTGCTGAGAGGACGAAATGGCTGAAGCAACCGCAAACGGTCTCGGACAACAGGCACTGCACTCCACCCACGACGCGGCGACCGCGGGCAAGTCGGACACGCATCAGGAACACCCGATCAAGCTCTATCTGGTGGTCTGGGTGTGGCTGTTCATACTCAGCGCCTGCTCCTATATGGTCGACTATTTCGGCCTGCACGGCTATGTCAGATGGTCGCTGATCCTGATCTTCATGATGCTCAAGGCAGGACTGATCGTGGCCGTCTTTATGCACATGGCCTGGGAACGGTTGGCGATGATGTATGCGATCATCCTGCCGCCGATATTGGTGCTGGTCTTCGTGGCGATGATGGTCTTCGAGGCCGACTATACGCTGCTGACCCGTATCGCGTTTTTCGGGCCCGGTCCCTGACGCGCGGTTCGGACAAAACCGCAGCCTAATCAGCCCGAAATGACCGGTGCCTCGAAACAACCGGCGGTTTGGTTTTGATATGCGTCGTGAACTCAAGCAAAGGACGCGGAAAATGACGATAGCGAACAGACTGAGGAATTTCATAGACGGCAAGGGAATCCCGTACGATACCGTCGCGCACCATCGGACTGCAACCAGCAGGCAGGCCGCCATTGCCGCTCACGTGCCCGGCAGCATGATGGCCAAGTCCGTGGTCGTTCACCACGAACTCGGCTATGCGCTGGCCGTGGTCCCAAGCACTCACAGGATCGAACTCGCCAAGCTCCAGGACGTCATGGACAAGCGCCTCGGGCTCGCTTCCGAAGACGAGGTGGTCTCGCTCTTCGATGATTGCGATATCGGCGCCGTGCCGCCGATCGGCGCGGCCTATGACGTGCCGGTCATTTTGGACGAAAGCCTCGGCGACGCCGCCGATATCTACTTCGAGGGCGGCGACCACAAGACCCTTGTGCATGTCAGCGGCAAGGATTTCCGCGACCTGACCACAGGCGCGCGTCGGGCACGCTTCAGCCACCCGGCCCTGTGAGAGCACCGGCACTCCAGCCCGTGCTCGACAGGGTCTACGAGTTCGCCGGTCTTGGGGCGGCGGCCGGCGCTTCCACGACCTTACGATACACGTGCCAGGTGGCATGGCCGAGGACTGGCAGCACAACCGCCAGCCCCGCGAACACCGGCAGTGAGCCGACGATCAGCCCAACGGCGACGATCAGTCCCCAGACGGCCATTACGATGGGGTTCGCCAGCACTACGCGTACGGAAGTGTGAATGGCTTCGTAGGCGCCGACATCGCGATCAAGCAGCAGCGGAAAAGCCACCACGGTGGTGCACAACACGACCACGGCGAAGACGAATCCGATGGCGTGACCAAGCACGATCAGGGTCCAACCGCGCCCGGTGGCGAATATCTCAGCGATGAAACTGGACAGCGATGCCGGGGGCGCGGGACCGAACAGCTGCTCGTAGAAGATTTTGGCGGTCAAAAGCCAGGCGATGAAGATCGCGAACAGCATGATCCCGACCGCGGCGATGGCCGGCAGCGCCGGGGAGTTCCTGACCTCGAAGGCATGGCGCCAGGATGCATCGAGCCCGGCTTCCCGTCTGCGGCTGATCTCGTAAAGACCGATCGCCGCGAATGGGCCGATCAGCGCAAAACCGGACACCAGCGGAAACAGCAGTGGCAGCGCGTTCGCTCCCGATGTCCAGGTAGCAAGCACCACGCCGACGAGCGGATAGATCATGCACAGAAACACGATGTGCGAAGGTTTCACCATGAAATCGTCGACACCGCGCCTGAGCGCGTCGAAAAGATCGGAAATGCCGATCTTTCTCACTCTGGTATGCTCGAGCGTTTCGCTAGCGCCTGCAATGACGTGAAAGCTTGCCATGACCAATCCTCCAGACCAGGGTCCGGCAAGGTCGCGGATTCGCGGTGCTACCGCTCTGCATGTTGGCCACGCAAAACCGCGACCTGCACCGGCAGCCAACATACTCCATTGCGCCCGATTTGTCTCTTTTCATTGGAACGAGGGTGCGGTGGCCGGCCAGAGCGCCACGCTGGTTCGAGAGGTTTTTTTGCGGTATTCTTATACAGCTACAACGCAGCGCCTCCGGTACGCGCAAAGGAGGCTGGATCACTTTGATTGGCCCGTGATCCGTTCCCGATTTCCGGGTCATGCGCCTGGTCGAAGGCGAACGTCATGGACACGCGAACGCTTCTCATACTCGGCCTTGGCATCGCCATTCTGTTGGTGCTGGGATTCTTTGCGCTGCCTGCATGACAGGGCCGGCGGCGGCATTCCAGCAGCGTCATGCCGGCCGCCCTCGGTCGGAGCGAGCCGGCGCCACCGACGGGCCTGGAAGGGCCCGCTTACTTCGAAAACTGTTTCAGGTAAGCAATGACGTTGGCTACGTCCTGATCGTTCTTGAGGCCGGGAAACACCATCTTCGTCCCTTTGATCATGCCCCTGGGGTCTTGAAGATACTTCGTCAGCGTGGGCTCATCCCATTTGATGCCGGATTTTCCGGCCTCGATCATAGCAGGGGAAAAGGTGAAACCGGGATGCGTGCCCGCCGTGCGCCCGATGACGCCGTGCAGAGACGGGCCGACCTTGTTCTGGTCCTGGTCTGCAATGTGGCAGACCTTGCACTTGGTGAAGACCTTCTCGCCTGCGGCTGCATCCTGCGCCCGCGAAGGGCTTGCAATGAAGATCGTGGCCGCCGAGGCGATGAAAAGTGCGATTGCGCGCATGGCATTCCTCCCTGATCGATCGTCATCTGCGCCGGACGATCCGCACCACGCCAGCTGCGCTGGGGCGCCTGCACGGTACAGCGGAATATCCGTGGTCCCACCAATGGAATTGCGGCATCTACATACCACGGTATCAAGCCGATGGGTAGAAACGGCAATTTGTGCGAAGGTGCACGTCGCCCAAGCTGCGCAGCGGTTCTGGCAGAACGACATGCATCAAAACACGGACCTAAAGCGCGTCGCCTGAGTCCGGCTCCTCGCGACGCCCTTTAGGCCGTGTACTGAGACTCACGGCGGATCGGTATTGCAGCTTGCAGCCATCTGTCCGATCGCCTCGGACAGTCCGGCGAGTTCGAAATCGGCCTCGCCGCGTCCCGACAGCAGGCCGAAGCGCCATGACAGCAACAGCCGGCTCGCCGAAACCAGCCGCTTGATGCCATCGGCTCCGTCCCTGACCAGCATTTTACCGCGTGGGCCGACAGACCAGCTTTCATCGAACTTGCCGCCGCCATCGACCATGACCGACATGGTGATCTTGCGGCTGGCGGAGACTGAATCGTTGAGTTGCAGCCATTCGCTCCAGCGCGGTTCGCCGTCCGGTCGACAGGCCAGCGTCAGCACCGGACTGTAGCCCAGCGCGCCGCCGCCGGTGATCAGCTTGTTGGTGGCGTATAGCGACGCGGTCACCTGACCGTCGTTGCCTGCGTCGACGCGCCAGTTGCCGAGATCGGGTCCGGCCTCTGCCACACCGGCCGCGGCAAGCAAGAGCGCCGCGGTAACCACCACGCCCCTCATCGTGAATGCCACACCCACCGACGCCTCCAAACGACCCTGCGCAATGTGATATCGAGCAGATAATCATCAATGTTCGGTATCGCCAGCAGCGTGCATTCATCTGAAGCGGGTGGTGTTGCCCCGCAGCAACAACAGAGAACATGAACGAAAAAGGCCGCCTCGTGGGCGGCCTTTCGAAATCAGCTTATCGCCGGTTTTATTCGGCGTCCTTGGCGGCCTTCTTCTTCGGTGCGGCCTTCTTCTTGGGCTCTTCCGCCTCACCGGCTGCTTCGCCGGCCTTGGCCTCGGCTTTCTTGGAGGAAGCCTTCTTCGCCGGCTTCGCCTTGCTGGCGCTCTCGGCCTCCTCGTCGTCCGCCATCAGCTCTTCCTTGCTGACCTTCACGTCCTCGACCGAAATCTGGCCCAGCAAATAGTCGACGACCTTTTCCTCGAACATCGGCGCGCGGAGCGAATTAATCGCCTCGGGGTTGCTGCGGTAGAACTCGAAAGCTTCCTGCTGCTGGTTGGCCGGGAAGCGGCGAACCTGCTCGAACAGGCCGCGCTGCAGTTCATCGTCCGACACGGTGACCCCGGCCTTCTCGCCGATCTCCGCAAGAACCAAGCCGAGACGCACGCGACGTTCGGCCAGGCGCATATATTCGGCGCGCGCCTCTTCCTCCGTCGTTTCTTCGTCGGCAAAGGTACGGCCGGCGGCTTCGAGGTCGCGGTTGACCTGCGCCCAGATGTTGTTGAACTCGGCCTCGACGAGCTTCGACGGTGCCTCGAAGGAATAGGCGGCATCGAGCTGGTCGAGCAGCTGGCGCTTCACCTTCTGGCGGGTCATGGAACCGAACTGGTTCTCGATCTGGCCGCGCACGATCTCGCGCAGGCGCTCCAGCGATTCCAGGCCAAGGTTCTTGGCCGTCTCGTCATTGATCTCAAGCGCGCCGGGCTTGGCGACTTCCTTGACGGTGACGTCGAAGGTGGCTTCCTTGCCGGCCAGATGCGCTGCCTGGTAGTTCTCCGGGAAGGTCACCGTGACCTGCTTCTCATCGCCCGCCTTGGTGCCGACCAGTTGGTCCTCGAAGCCCGGGATGAACTCTTTCGAGCCCAGCACCAGCGGCTGGTCGGTGCCGGCGCCGCCGGCGAACGCCTCGCCGCCGATCTTGCCGACATAATCGATGCTCACGCGATCGCCTTCGGCGGCCTTGCCCTCCTTGGGCTCGTAGCTGCGAGCCGATTCAGCGACCCGCTTCACCTGGTCGTCGACCTCCGATTCCGGCACGTCGTAAACCTGACGCGTCACCTTGATGTCGGAGAAATCCTTGACCTCGATGGCCGGGATGACCTCGTAATTGAGGCGGAACTCGAAGTCGGCGCCGCCGGCCAGGATCTTCTCCGCCTCCTTCTCGTCCTCGGTCATGATGACTTCAGGCTGCATGGCGGCCTTTTCGCCGCGGCCCGAGATGATCGAGCGGGTCGAGTCGTTGAGGATCTCGTTGACCACCTCGGCCATGAACGACTTGCCGTACATCTTGCGCAGGTGCTGCACCGGTACCTTGCCCGGGCGGAAACCATTGATCCGCACCTTGCCGCGGGCGTCGTTCAGCCGCGCCATCAGCTTGGCTTCCATGTCACCGGCCGGCACGGTGATCTTGATCTCGCGCTTGAGACCGGAGTTGAGCGTTTCGGTGACCTGCATCCTAAAACCTTTGTTTTCACCAACGAGGCTGCCAAACGGTCCTTAGCCGTTCACAGCCTGCCGGTATAATCTTGCCGGAAATGGCTTTGGTACGGAACCTGGTGATTTGACCGCCAATGCGGCTCAAACTCTCCTGAACTGCGCTTCCAAAATGTGAAGAAGTCTTTGTTTTTCCTACTTCTTCTTGCATTCGGCAGAAGCGGATAGTCGCGTCCCGTCACATTCGACACGCCTTTTGTCACAGGCTAGGCTAATTTTCAACCATCTTCGCGATTACGAGAATGACGGTGACTTGGACCCCGACATTGACAGAATGATGGCTACATGGGATTGCCGGGGAACGCGGATGTGGCGGAATTGGTAGACGCCCTGGATTTAGGTTCCAGTGCCGAAAGGCGTGGGGGTTCGAGTCCCTTCATCCGCACCACCCTTCGCCTGCGAGCTTCTGGTGGTAGGCCACCCCATGGTCGTCAGAGCGAAGGGTGTCCTCCGAACCTTTGGCAGGAAGGACCGGAGCCATCAACTCCTGGCGGCGCACGCAAGGCTCGAGCAGACAATCCGCTTTTTCGTGTGCAATTCCCTTGAAATAGCGCGTCAACAGGTTCTTAGTCGCAGCAACAGGCAGGTTGGGGCTCTGTCAGGTTGTGCGCCTAGTTTCTCTGGTTCTGGCGGTTGGGTCGGCTGTCGCGGCAGCGACATGTCACGTTGAGGCCTTGGAGTACACTTCGGTTTCCTCTCCGGGCCAGCAGCCAATGCTTCTTGTATCCGGTGAGTTTGGCGCCAATGAATCCCTGAACGCCTTCAGCAACGCGGTTGCGAGCAGCAGGGCCAGGATGATCGTATTCAACTCCCGCGGCGGCAACGTCGGCAGTGCGATTCGCTTGGGGCGACTGATCCGCGCGGCGGGGTTGGATACTTTTCAGCTTCGCCAATTGCAGTGCGCTTCAGCCTGCTCACTGGCCTTCCTGGGCGGCGTCCACCGCGTTGCCGAACCAGGTTCCATCGGCGTTCATCGGCCGTCCCTCAAACCGGCCGACGGGATGTCAAATGAAGACGCGGAGGCCCGTTTCCAGTTCGGCACGGCCGCAATCATATCCTATGTGGTCGAGATGGGAGCGGATCCCAAGCTGATGGAATTGGCTTCGAGCTATGACAAGCATGACATACGGTACCTATCGGCCAGCGAAATGGCAGAGTTGCGTGTGACCAATGCCGCAGCGAACCAGCCGCAAGCGGATGCATTGCAGGTATCAACGACGCCGGATCCTGCGTCCGTGTCCGCTCCTGCGCCCGACGCCAGGCAACAGCCGGAAAGCGTTGCGGTCGCCTTCGTCAGGGATCTCATCGAGCATCATGGCGATAACAACGATTTCGCTCTTGCTCAGGCTCGGGCGTCCTACGCTCCCACGGTCGACTATCATGGCAAGTTGACGAACCTAAGTTCGATCATTGAGGACAAGAGGAGCTATTACCAGCGATGGCCTGAACGCGGATACAACGTCCGCAATGACAGCATTGCGGTCAGCTGCGCCAACGATCGCTGCAACGTCTCAGGCATCTACGACTGGATTGTGCGCAGCCCCTCGACACACAAGCAGGAGAAAGGCGTAGCGGACTTCAGCTATACGATATCGATCGGTCCCTATCCCAAAATCATCGCCGAGACGGGCGATGTCCGGCCATAACCAGGACCGTCGTTAACCCGGACCGTCGCGCTGACGCCCAGGCCCGAACACACTAATAAAGCGGCTCCTCGAACAGCGTCTTGTCGCCGTCCATGAGCGCCTTGATCTGCGCCTTGCCATCGGCGGAGAGCGCCAGCTTGACGCCGAACGGCCGCACGCGCATGTCGTTCTGGATCGCCATCCCCTTGCCCTCCGGCAGGTAGAAACGCTCGATCCCGTATTCCGGCGTGATCGTCATCTCGGGTGAGCGCAGATCCCAGCCATCCGCTACATGCCCGACAATGTCGGCCTCATCGGAAGCGGCAGGCGCCGGCGCCTGATCGAACCATGCCGCGCTCGGCTGCCAGTAGCCGTCCACAGCCTTCTTCAACCTGACGACGATCTCGGAGTCGTTGCTGGTGAACTTGCCCGGCGGAATGTTGGCGATAAGCTTCACCGGGATGCGCGAGATGTCATAGCCAAGCGAGATATAATCGCCGCGCAGAAGATCGCGCGGGTCAACGGGCTCAACCTTGAGCAGGACCTCCTTGCCGTTGCGCAGGATCGCCGCGCGTCCGGCGATGATCCAGCCCAGCAAGCCGATTTGGACAAGCGCCGTCACCAGCGCCGCGATGATCAGTCTTTTGCCGCTCATGCCGCTGCTCCTCCGGCGGGCGTCTTCATTCGTTTTTCAACGCGGATGATGACCAGCGCCAGTATTCCCAGCAGCACGGCCGCGGACAGGAAGAAGCCCGCCGTGTCGAGCATCGACTGCAACATCACCACATAGATAATGGCGAGCTCGAAGGCAAAGCCGGCATACGCCACCCAGCGCAAGCCTCTGCTTTCACGGCCGCCGAGCATGATCGCCGCGACGATGCCGGCAAGCGCGGCTGCCGAGGCAATGGCAAAGCCGCTGTTGTAGCTCGCCTCATCGGCCAGTTCGAACTGGACCATTGCGAGGCCGGCAAGAAAGCCGATGAGCGCATGCAATGGCAGCCTGCCGCCGAGTTGCACGACGCTGTCGACGGGTTCGGCGACAAAGATCGCTGCCGCGAACAGCAGCATCGAGACGAGCACGAGCGGAATCGCGACCTGGAGCGTGTTGTGGTCGATCGCCAGCAGCAGGAGATAGAATACGATCGAAAGGATGATGACGTGCCGCGCCGCCTGGCTGCGTGTCCAGAATGAGATGGCGAACAGCACCAGCACGATAGCGGCGAAGAGATGCGGGAACTCGGCACGGCGGAAAAATCCTCCCCATTTAAGGAACAGCCAGGCATCGGCGATGCCGACGGAGGCGACGGTGAGCGGGTTCGAGCGCAATGCGACCGCCGCCAGCGCCGTGCCGGCGCACCACGTCAGCAATGCCGAAGCCTCGTCGCCCGACAGATGATACATCTGACCGATCAGCGCGATTGACCCGCCAAAGGCCGCGGCGGCGATGATCCATAGCGCCTCACCGATCGCCGCATGGTCGCGTGTCTTCAGAACGGCGCCAGCGACATAACCGCCGAGGATGACAGCAAACAGCGCCGTCACGCGCGCCAGGCGCGGAATGGCTTCCCAGTTGGCGGCGACGAAGATCAGGATCGCGGCACCGAACAGTAACGCCGCCATCATCGCCAGGATAGAGTCGAAGCTCAGCGAGGCGCGATCGTTGGCGGCAACGTCACGCGTTAATGCGTCCGCCGTCGGCGCGTCGATCAGGCCCGCCGCCCGCCAGCGGGCGATATCGGCCCTCACCTTCGTCGCATAGCCCGCCATCCGTTCCCCCCGAGCTTTGGCCATTTTACAACCGCGCGCCGCAAATCGTTGACGCAACGGCATTTTCCGATTCGGTCTTGCTTATGGCGCAAGCGTGAATCGCCGTTAATGTTGCATTGCACAATTTGCATTGCTGCCATGCACCAATGGCACTTTTAAACCGATATGACCCCGCCTATTTTCCGTTCGTACACAAACGGAATGATCCGAACCAAAGACGAAACGAGCACTACCATGAACCTGATCCGCAACTACCGCAACTGGCGCCGCTACCGGGACACCGTTTCCGAGCTGAGCCGCCTGTCAAACCGTGAACTGACCGACCTCGGCATCAGCCGCAGCGACATTCACTACGTCGCTCGCAAGGCGGTCTAATCCGCTTCGGACCGCGAATGGTCCGAACCAGTTTTTGAGAAGAGCAAGACAATGAACCTGATCCGCAGCTACCGTAACTGGCGCGTTTATCGCGAGACGGTTTCTGAGCTGGGTCGGCTTTCGAACCGCCAGCTCAATGATCTCGGCATCGTTCGCGACGAGATCAAGATGATCGCCCGCAAGGCGGTTTGACAAGGAATCTCGCCAGGGTCGACCTCCTCCCCGACCCTGACGGATACGGTCAGCCTTTACCTCCTCCCGAAGGTTGACCACCGAAACGGCGCCCGCCGGACCTCCTCCCCCGGCGGGCGTTGTTCTCCGAAAGGATCCGCCCCTTCAATTGGCGGAAGGAATTTCGTCAAAGCCGACCTCCTCCCCGGCAATGACGAATATGGTCGATCTTCACCTCCTCCCGAGGATCGACCCCCAAAACGACACCCGCCGGACCTCCTCCCCCGGCGGGTGTTGTTGTTTTGGAGGTAGTCGGCCCGTCGAAGCCGGCAATTGCATTCGCCGCGCCAAGCGACTATCTCGGCGCTCATGAGCAAAGATCCCGTTCACGTCATCGGCGGCGGCCTCGCCGGCTCCGAAGCCGCATGGCAGATCGCAGAAGCCGGCGTGCCGGTCGTGCTGCACGAGATGCGCCCGGTGCGCGGCACCGACGCGCACAAGACCGACGGGCTCGCCGAGCTCGTCTGCTCCAACTCGTTCCGCTCGGACGACGCCGAGACCAATGCAGTTGGCTTGCTCCATGCCGAAATGCGGCTCGCCGGCTCGCTGATCATGAGCGCCGGCGACGCGCACCAAGTCCCGGCCGGCGGCGCTTTAGCCGTCGACCGCGACGCTTTTTCCGAGGCAGTAACCGCAAAAATCGAAGCGCATCCGCTGATTGCCATCCAGCGCGAGGAAGTGTCTGGACTTCCGCCGGCGGATTGGGACCAGGCGATCATCGCCACCGGTCCGCTGACCGCGCCTTCGCTTGCGCAGTCGATTGCCGAAGCAACCGGCGCCGATGCGCTCGCCTTTTTCGACGCCATCGCGCCGATCGTGCATTTCGACACCATCAACATGAACACCTGCTGGTACCAGTCGCGCTACGACAAAGTTGGCCCCGGCGGCACCGGCAAGGACTACATCAACTGCCCGATGGACAAGGAGCAATATCTCGCCTTCGTGGCGGCGTTGCTGGACGGCCAAAAAACCGAGTTCAAGCAGTGGGAAGGCACGCCCTATTTCGACGGCTGCCTGCCGATCGAGGTGATGGCCGAGCGCGGCGTCGAGACGCTGCGCTACGGGCCGATGAAGCCGATGGGGCTGACCAACGTCCACAATCCGTCGGTCAAAGCCTATGCAGTGGTGCAGCTTCGCCAGGACAATGCGCTGGGCACGCTCTACAACATGGTCGGTTTCCAGACCAAGCTGAAGCATGCCGAGCAGGTCCGCATCTTCCGCACCATTCCCGGACTGGAGAATGCCGAATTCGCCCGCCTCGGCGGCCTGCACCGCAACACTTATATCAACTCGCCGACGCTGCTCGATCCGTCGCTGCAGCTGAAGTCGCGCCCCGGCCTGCGTTTTGCCGGCCAGATCACCGGTTGCGAAGGCTATGTCGAAAGCGCCGCGATCGGCCTGCTCGCCGGCCGCTTCGCCGCGGCCGAACGGCTCGGCCGGGCGGCCTCACTGCCGCCGTCGACCACGGCCTTCGGCGCGCTGCTCAACCATATTACCGGAGGCCACATCGTCTCCGACGACGAGCCGGGCAAGCGCTCCTTCCAGCCGATGAACGTCAATTTCGGCCTGTTCCCGCCGGTCGAGGCTCCAAAGTCTGAAGGCAAGCGCCTGCGCGGCAAGGACAAGACCGTTGCCAAGCGCCGCGCGATCACGGCGCGCGCATTGGCCGATTGTCGCGTGTGGCTGGGCCTGCCTTCGCAGGCGCAGGCAGCGGAATAGCTACTCCGCCGGCTCGGCACTCGCCGCCGGCAATCCCGGCTTTCCTGCTTCGGACGGATTCCTCCGCACATAGGCCGCCTTCAACGTCTCCGACGTATCGCGCGAGCCGTCATGGCTCCAGCCTGGCGGCCGGATCAGATAGCTGAGACGCTGGCCGAGCGTCAGTCCCGGCATCATCGCATCCTTGAACATGCCGATCCATTCATGGAAGGCGACCTTCAGCGGGTTGAAGGTGCCGATGTTCTTGACAATGCCGTAGCGCGGCCGGTCCTCGTCCAGTTCCGCGACGAAAGTGCCGAACATGCGGTCCCAGATGATCAGCGTGCCGGCATAGTTGGCGTCCAGATAGCGCGGATTGGTGGCGTGGTGGACGCGGTGGTGCGAGGGCGTGTTGAAGACGAATTCGAACCAGCCCCACATCTTGCCGATCGTTTCGGTGTGGATCCAGAACTGCCAGACGAGGTTGAAGCCGAAGACGAAGGCAATGACGGCCGGATGGAAGCCGAGCAGCACCAGCGGCGCCTGCAGCACGAACATGAAGGTGAAGAGGCCGGTCCAGCTTTGCCGGAGCGCCGTCGAGAGATTGTAATGCTGGCTGGAATGATGGTTGACGTGCTCGGCCCAAACCCAGCGCACCCGATGCGCGATGCGGTGGTAGACATAGTAACGCAAATCATCGAGCAGGAAGGCGGCGACAAACACCCAGATCGACAGGCCGAGATTGAAGAAACGGAACTGCCAAAGCCACAGCAGCGCCCAGTAGGATACGACACCGAGCAGCAGGCCGGCGACGACATTGCCCGTCCCCATCATCAGGCTGGCCAACGTGTCGCGCGTCTCGAACGATCCCTTGGCGCGGCCGGTGCGTACCAGCCAGAGCTCGATCAGGATCGCCGTGACGAAGAACGGGATGGCAAGCTGGGTGACCTGCGGGAAATTGTAATCGTCCATCACGCCGCCTCTCGGATCTGATCGTGCCTCAGCAGCACCGCCCCCACGCTCAGCGCGTCTGCCTCGTCGGCGAAGGCAAATCGCCCGCCTTTCCAGGTGAAATCATCCATTTTCAGCGACAAGACATTACCTTCCCGCACCAGGGCGAGCACATCCCGCGGCGTGACGATGCGGGTTAGGAAACAGTCGCCGATGCTCTGGACGATGCCGCAGCGCTGCGGGTCGAGTTCCAGAATGGCGGCTTGCCTGTCGGATGTCAGCCTGACCGCCCCAGGCTTTTCGTCTGGAAAGTCTTCGGCAAAACGTGCGAGCGCGTGTTCAGCCCCGGCAAGCGTCGCGGTCGTCGTACCGCCGGTGAAATGCACGGCCGCCACCGACAGCGCGATGCCGAACACGACAAGGACGACCAAAACTGGCAGGCTCATGGAAAGGCGGTCCTCCGCTGGCTCGCATTTCTCTGATGCGAGTCCACGCGCAGAACCCCTAGCATGGTTGACGTTTACGTCAAAGGGGCGTCCAGCCATGCATGGCATGACGCAAGAGCAGCCAGTGCCGGCGCAAGGTTGAGAGGGTCGAAGTGCCCCCGAGTGGAGACCGACCCGGCTTTTCCATCCTGTCGAGATAGGCATGTGTGAGCGCCAGCGGCAGGAAGGCGGGGCGCAACGTCCCGGGGAGAGCCGACGCGCCCTTCTCGAAAGCGCCGAGATGCTCTCGCGCCAGCGCGATCATCGCCGCAACCGCGCGCTCGGCGGCAGCATCGCCCGCTCCTTTGACGAACTCTTCCGGCGAGGAGCCGGCGGCTGCCAGCATATCGGAGGGGATAAAGCACTGTCCACGGCGACGGTGCAGCGGCAACAAAAGCAGCAAGCCGGTGATGGCCTGCGCGCAGCCCGCCCTGCCCGCCAGTTCGGCAAAGCGCGGCGCGGCATTCGGATCGAGCACCATCGCCGCAAGCTGGATGAGCGCCGCGGCCGTCTCGCCGCAATAACCCTCCAGGTCGGTCCGCGACGGCATCGGGTCGTTGTAGAGATCGAAGATACGCGCTTCGAGCATGTTCTCGAAAGCGGCCTTCGGCAGATGGTTGGCGGCAATCGCCGCCCTCAGCGCGTCGGCGGTCGGATGACCTGTCTCCGCCTCGCCCTCGGCCGAGATGACATCACGCCACCATTGCAGCCGGACCTCGCCCGGCAGCGGCTCGTGGATGCGGTCGCGAACGCCGGCGACCTCGGCATTGAAGGCATAGAGCGCAAGCAACGCGTCACGCCTGTCGGCGGGCGCGTAGAGCGCGGATAGATAGCGATCATGGTCTGCGACACGCACCGCATCCATGACGATGTTGGGCATGCCGACCATCAATCGACGGCAATGAGCGCTGCTGCCACGGCACGGTCCTCGGCCAGCAGCACATTGTAGGTGCGCACGGCCGCGCCCGTCGACATCGGGTCGGCCGAAATGCCGGCCTCTTTCAGCGCGGAGCGCAGCGCCGCCGGCAGCGGCCGCAGATCCTTGCCGGTGCCGACCAGCAGGATTTCCACTTTGTCGGCCTGGGCGAACAGCTTGTCGAAGTCGGAGGCCTTCAGCGCCGACGGATCGGCCGGCTCCCAGCCATGGATACCGGACGGCAGGCAGAGCAGCGAGCCTCGATGGGACATGTCGGCAAAGCGGAACCCGCCATTGCCATAGGCCTCGACCGGCGCCCTGCCCGGGAAATGCGCCTCGCGGATGACGATGCCTTTGGCCATGGGGCTAGAGCATGATGCCGAAAAGGGTGAAGCGGTTTTCGGACGACATCATGCTCTATCTCTTTGATTAGAGCGGATTCAGATGTCAGGTCGACTCGACCTGAGATCATCCGGCTCTGACGGCTTCAGGTCGCCACGGCCTTGCCGTTCGCCGGCTTGGTCTCTTCGGCGGTTGCGGCCTGCGGCCTGAGCTTGAAGAGGATCAGCAGCGGCGCGGCGATGAAGATCGACGAATAGGTGCCGAACACCACGCCGAACAGCATCGCCAGCGTGAAGGAGCGGATCACCTCGCCGCCGAACAGCACCAGTGCCAACAGCGCAAGGATGGTGGTCACCGAGGTCAGCGTGGTTCTGGACAGCGTCTCGTTGATGGCGTTGTTCAACAGCTGCGGCAACGGCATCTTCTTGTATTTTCTTAAGTCTTCGCGGACGCGGTCATAGACGACGATGGTGTCGTTGAGTGAATAGCCGATGATGGTCAGGATCGCCGCCAGCGACGACTGGTTGAATTCCAGTCCGGTTATGACGAAGAAGCCGATGGTCATCACCACATCGTGCACCGTGGCGATGATGGCGCCGACGGCGAACTGCCACTCGAAGCGGAACCACACATAGAGCAGGATGCCGACCAGCGCGATGAGCATGGCGATCGTGCCTTGCTTGGCGAGCTCGCCGGAGACCGTCGGTCCGACCACCTCGACGCGGCGGAAGTCATACTGGTCCTGCAGTTCGCCGCGCACCTTGTCGATGACTGTCTGCTCGGCATTCTCGCCGGCGTCCTGCGTGCCGACGCGGATCAGAACGTCGTTCGGCGCGCCGAACTGCTGCACCTGGATCTCGCCGATGTTGAGCTCGGAGAGCCTGTTGCGGATGTCACCGAGATCGGCGTCGCCCTGCTTGGACTGCACCTCGATCATCGAGCCGCCCTTGAAGTCGATGCCGTAATTGATGTCGATGGTGAGGAACCCGACAACTGACAGGATCGACAAGATGCTGGACAAAGCGAACGTCCAGCGGCGGATACCCATGAATGGGATCCTGGTGCCGGGCGGAATGAAGGTGACCGGCGCGCGCGGCAATTCCTTCGGACGGGCGCGGCGCAACCAGATCGACACCAGCATGCGGGTGAAGGTGAAGGCGGTGAAAACGGTGGTCAGAATGCCGATCGCATAGGTGATGGCGAAACCCTTGACCGGTCCTGTGCCCAGCCAGAACAGCACCACGGTGGCAATCAGCGACGTGACATTGGAGTCGACGATCGTTGCCAGCGCCTTGGCGAAGCCGGTGTCGATCGACTGGATCACCGAGCGGCCAAGTCGCCGCTCCTCTCGAATGCGTTCATAGATCAGAACGTTGGAGTCCACCGCCATGCCGATGGTGAGCACGATGCCGGCGATGCCGGGCAAAGTGAGCGTGGCGCCCAGCAGCGACAGCAGCGCAACGATCATCGCCACGTGGACGGCCAGCGCGATGTTGGCGAGGAAGCCGAGGAAGCCGTATGCGACGAACATGAAGGCGACGACGAGGATCGAACCGATCACGCCCGCCACCTTGCCGGCATGGATGGAATCCTGGCCGAGGCCTGGACCGACCGTTCGCTCTTCGATGACCGTCAGCGTTGCCGGCAGCGCGCCGGCGCGCAGCAGCACGGCAAGGTCATTGGCGCTCTGCGGGGTGAAATTGCCGGAAATCTGCCCGGTACCGCCCAGGATCGGCTCACGGATCTGCGGCGCCGAAATCACCTGGTTGTCGAGGACGATGGCGAACAGCTTGCCGACATTCTGCGCCGTCGCCTGGCCGAACCGTGTCGCGCCCTTGGAATCGAAACGGAACGAAACCACTGGCTCGTTGGTCTGCGAATTGTAGGTCGCCTGCGCGTCGACCAGATTTTCGCCGGAAACGATGACGCGGTTTTCGATGAGATACGGGACCGGCGGATCGTCTTGCGAGTAGAGGACGGAAGAGCCTGCGGGCGGACGGCCCTTCAGCGCATCCTGCACAGGCATCGACTGGTCGACCATCTGGAAGGTCAGCTTGGCGGTCTGCCCGAGGATTTCCTTCAGTCGCTGCGGATCCTGCAGGCCCGGCACCTGGACAAGGATGCGGTCGTCGCCCTGCCGCTGCACGATCGGCTCGGTCGTGCCGAGCTCGTTGACTCGCCGCTCGACCACTTCGATCGACTGCGACAGAGCCGTCGAGGTGCGGTATTTCAGGCCGGCGTCGGTGACCGTGAATTTGAGCAGGCCGGGCTCGGAGTCATCCAGCGACATTTCCTGGATGGAGCCGCCGCTGAACAGTCCCGCCGCCACCGGATCGGTCAGCGGCTTCAGGACTTTCTTGGCCTGGTCGATCTGAGTCTGGTCCGTGATGCGAACCTGCACGGTGCGGCCGGAGCCGGAAAGGCCGGTGTAGTTGATCTTGGGATTGGCCTCGCGCAGCAGCGTCCTGATCTCGTCGCGCGTCGTCTCCATCCTATCCTTGATCAGATCGTTCTGATTCATTTCAAGCAGGATGTGCGAGCCGCCCTGAAGGTCGAGGCCGAGCGTCATCTGCCGCTTTGGCACCCAGCTCGGCAGTTGCGCCAGCATGCTTGCCGGAAACAGGTTGGGCGCGGCGAGGACCACTGTGACGGCCACGGCCAGCCAGATCAGGATCATCTTCAGGCGCGAGAAATAAAGCATTCGTTCTTATCCGTTCAGGCGTACAAGCGGCAGCGTTCCGCCATCAAGGTGGTGATTACTTCTTGGCGTTCTGGTTCGCCACCGGCTCGCCCTTGACGCGCACGTCGGAGATCGTCGAGCGCAGCGCCGTCACCTTGGTACCGCCGCCAAGGTCGATCTCCAGCTCATTGTCGTCGATCACCTTGGTCACCTTGCCGACGAAACCGCCGCCGGTCACCACCGTATCGCCGCGGCGCACTGCGGCCAGCATTTCCTGGCGCTTCTTCAGCTGCGTGCGCTGCGGCCTGATGATCAGAAAATACATGATCACGAAAATCAGGACAAACGGCAAAATGCTGATGAACATATCGGGCGAGGTGCCGACGCCTTGGGCGTATGCCGGTGTGACGAACATCAAGAAACTCCTGGATGGTGAAATACCGCCGGGACGGCCCCGCGAAATTTGGGCGGAATATAGTCGGTAAAGTTGCCAATGCAACTGCGCGACCCGCCGAATCCGTTGCTTTTCCAGCCGTTTGGCGCGTGCTAGAGCGTCGCAGCCGGAAGCCGGTTAGAGCCGGCCGAAAAGATCGTGCTACAACAGAAGCTTGCAGTTGGTTCTTGGTGCGCAGCCACGGATCCGTTTCGCGTTCCGTGATTGCCAAAGCGAAAGACCGGAAATGACCGATAGCCTGGATGCCCTGAACAAAAAGCTCGACCGCCTGATCGACGCGGTCTCCCGTCTCGCCCCGCCAGCGGTTCCCGAGACCGACCTCGGCGTGGCCGATTGCTTCGTCTGGCAGGCCGATCCCGGCTACTTGGAGCCGGTCCACAAGGTCAATCGCGTCGACATCGGCCTGATCCGCGGAGTCGACCGGGTCCGCGACATCCTGCTCGACAACACCGAGCGCTTCGCGTCCGGCTTCGCCGCCAACAATGTGCTGCTCTGGGGCGCGCGCGGCATGGGCAAGTCGTCGCTGGTCAAGGCCGTGCACGCCAAGGTCAATGCCTCGGACAAGCTTGACCGGCCGCTGAAGCTGATCGAGATCCATCGCGAGGACATCGACACCCTGCCCAAGCTGATGAGCCTGTTGAAGGCGGCGCCCTACCGCTTCATCCTGTTTTGCGACGACCTTTCCTTCGACCATGACGACACTTCCTACAAGTCGCTCAAGGCGGCGCTCGAAGGCGGCGTCGAGGGCCGCCCGGCCAACGTCATCTTCTACGCCACGTCGAACCGTCGGCACCTGCTGCCGCGCGATATGATCGACAATGAGCGTTCGACCGCCATCAACCCGTCGGAAGCGGTGGAGGAAAAAGTCTCGCTCTCCGACCGCTTCGGCCTGTGGCTCGGCTTCCACAAATGCTCGCAGGACGAATATCTCGACATGATCGACGGCTATGTCCGTTACCATGCCCTCGCGATTGATCCCGAGACGTTGCGCGCGGAAGCCTTGGAATGGGCAACGACGCGCGGCAGCCGCTCCGGCCGCGTCGCCTGGCAGTTCACCCAGGATCTTGCCGGACGGCTCGGCAAGCCGCTGAAGGACTGATAGCCCATATCACCGGCTGCCCTGAAAAAGCCCGCTCCTGGCGGAGCGGGCTAAGCCGGCGGGCCGGACTGGAGGTCAGGCGGCCCGCAATTTGTTCTTGTTCTATTCGAGATAGCCGCTCGGATCGACCGGGGCAGAGTTCTTGCGCACCTCGAAGTGCAGCTTCGGCGAGTCCGTGGTGCCGCTCATGCCGGACAGCGCGATCTCCTGGCCGCGCTTGACCTTCTGGCCGCGCTGCACCTCGATCGAGCTGGCGTGGCCGTAGACGGTGACCAGGCCGTTCTCGTGGCGCACCAGCACTGTGTTGCCGAACTCCTTGAGGCCGTCGCCGGCATAGATGACGACACCGTTTTCGGCCGCCTTGATCGGGGTTCCTTCCGGCACCGCGATATCGACGCCGTCCTTGCCGGAGCCGAAGCCGGAGATGACGCGGCCGCGCACCGGCCAGCGCATCTTGCCGATGCCGGTCGCATCGGGCGCCACTGCATCGTCGTCCTCGGCCTGCTGGATGACCTTGGCGTCCTTCTTCGGCGGCGTGTAGGAGGCGAGCGTCTCCGACGGTGTGGTCTTTGCCGGCGGCTGCGTGGTTGCCGTCGTCACCGGATCGACGGTCGGCTTGGTCGCGACAGGCTTCGCGGCAGCGACGGCAACGGTGCCGCCGGCCGGAACCTTGAGCGTCTGGCCGATCTTCAAGAGGCCGTCCTTCATGCCGTTGGCCTGCTTGAGCGCCGTGACGCCGACGCCGGTCTTGCGGGCGATCGAAGACAGGGAATCGCCCTGCTGAACGGTGTAGGTACCGCCGGCGCCGGCCGGCTTTGCCTCGGCCATCTGGGCGGGCGTGGCGCTCTTCGAACCGCTGGCCGCCGCCGATGCATCGACCTGCGCGGCGGATTTGCCGTCCTTGAGTTTTGGCTGCTGCGGCAGCACGGCAACCTTCTCCGGCGCGCCGGCGGGCTGCTTCGGTGTGTTGGCGGGCTTGGTGCTGTCGGCAACCTTCGGCCCCCCCTTGCTCGAATAGGCATAGGCCGGAATGACTATCTTCTGGCCGGTTCTGATGCCCTTGTTGGCATCGAGCCCGTTGACCTTGATGATCGCATCGGCCGGCACATGATATTGCCGAGCGAGACCGGAAATCGTCTCGCCTTCCCTCACCACGATCTCGGTCGCGTGTGGCGCCGCGCTTGCGTTGCGCACCGCGTCGGGCTCGGCGGTCTTGAACGGCTTGGCCGGCGCGACTGTGTTGGTGGCCGTCCTGTCGAGATGCGGCGCGGCAGGAGCCGGCGCAAGTGCCGGGGCCGAGGCGGTGCGTATCGGCTTGGCGGTGGCCGGCGCCGAGGGCGGCGGCAATTGCTGGGACGTCACCGGTTCGAGACTGGAGCGGCTCACCGACTGGGTGTGACTGCCGTCGACTGGGGCCGGCGCGACCGTATCGCCCGGATAGGGCTGGTCGACATTCTGCTTGTTGATGATGGCGCGCTGATTGTTGGTGGACGATGTGAAGACGTCGTCGACACCATTGAAGCGCATCGCCTGGGAGCTGCAGCCTGCCGCGGCACCGGCGATCATGAGGACGGCGCAGCCGCGCGCCAGATTGCGTCCGTTTGCCTTCAAACCATTGAATTGCATCGCACTAACCCGCACAGACCCGGTACAAACTGGTCATGATTAAAGCGCGTTAATGTTACTGGCCGGTTAACCCATTAGAATCCGCCGAAAATTTTCTTAAAACATTTTTCGACAGGCGCGACGAAGTCCGGACAGATCGTGCCGGCCGAGACGAGACGGACGTCTCGGGAACCGGCGAATCGCACGAAATGAGACCGGGCGAGCAGCGGCACCACTCTCACTCGACCACGCCTGCGCTGCCAAAGCGGTGCCTGCCAGAATCGTCCAGGCTTCTGGAAATATCCTTGCTGTTGCGCCGAGGTAACAGCATTTTTCGGTTGAGTTCGGCTAACGTGGATGCAACCGGGAGGGGTACCCTGATGAAACGAGTTCTGATCGCCGCAGCGGCTTTTGCTGCTGCTCTAAGCGCCGTTGCGCACGCGTCCGCCGCCGATCTCGCCGTTCCTGTCCCTACGAAGACCGACGTTGGGTATGATTGGAGCGGCTTTTACATCGGCGCCAATGGCAGCTGGGGCTCGAGCCACTCCTGCTGGACCTCAGCGTTTTTTGGCAGCGAAGGTTGTCATAACGCCACCGGCGGGACGGCCGGCTCTCAGCTCGGCTACCGCTGGCAGCGCAGCGATTGGGTCTTCGGCCTGGAGGCTCAAGGGAATTGGGCCGATTTGAAAGGTTCCAACGTCGACATCGTTGTTCCCGTCTTCATAAATCGGTCCCATGTCGACTGGTTTGGCTTGCTGACCGCCCAAGTCGGGTACAGCGTCGACAACGCCCTATTCTACGTCAAGGGAGGCGCGGCCGTGACTCACGACCGTTTCTATGTTCTCTTTTCACCCGACACGCCCGCCGGCGAGACAGACGATCAGACCCGCTGGGGCGGTGCCTTGGGTGCCGGTCTTGAATATGGCTTTGCCCCGAATTGGTCACTCGCGATCGAATACGATCACCTGTTCATGCCCGACAAGACCACCACCTTCACGGTCGTTGGCGCGCCCGGGGGCCCCTTCAGCACCGAGCGCATCGATCAGGATGTCGATCTCGTTGGTTTGCACCTGAACTACCGCTGGGGTGGCTGACTACAGTGATGGGTCGCAGGCGCGTTCGACGCGGTTAGCCGTCGATCGCAGGGCTGGCGCGCTAGAGCGGGATGAAATTGTTGGGAGTCGTTGAGGATTCCCAAATCAGCGGGTTTATGATTCACCATTCATGCTGGG
>NZ_NSFZ01000019.1:0-90590 GCF_002294915.1 Mesorhizobium sp. WSM3879
ACATTGCATTGGGCAGGATCTCGCGAAAAATGATCCAGCCAAGACCCTCTCCCCGCAACTTGGCTGCTTCTACGAAGTCCATTGCGTTGATATCCGCAGCAACGGCACGTGAGAGGCGATAGACGCGCGTGGAGCTTAAAATCCCCATCACGAGAATGAGTGTCACATTGTTCGCGGGCAGCACTGCCAAGATCACGAGACCGAAGATCAATGTCGGTATGGCCATTAGTAGATCGACAACGCCCGACATAAGTGTGTCGACCAGTCCCCCGACCACGGCAGCCGTAAAGCCAAGGATAGCGCCGAGAGAAAAGGACAGAGCAGTTGCCATACCGGCAATAAAGATCGTGATGCGGGCGCCGTAGATCATGCGCGAGAGCAGGTCTCGCCCGAGATTATCAGTGCCCAGCCAGTGCGCCGACGACATCGGCACCCATACGTCGCCCACGATCTCGCCATTGCCGTGTGGAGCGATCCATTGCGCAAAAAGCGCACCGATAACTGCCAGACCGGTCAGGAGTAGGCCGATCAACGCCGCGAGCGGGATTTGTCTGATATTGAACATTGTTACCTACTTGGGATGCCTCAGGCGCGGGTTGGCAAGGATCGCAGCGACGTCGGCCACGATGTTGAGCCCGATGTATACAGCAGCAAAGATGAGACCGACGGCTTGGACCACTGGCACGTCTCGCTTGACGACATGATCGACGAGATACTGCCCCATCCCCGGATAGACGAAGATCACCTCGATCACGACAACGCCGACCACTAGGTAGGCCATGTTAAGCATCACGACATTGACGATGGGCGCGATGGCGTTCGGGAAAGCGTGCTTACAGATAATATCCAAGGCTGAAAGCCCCTTGAGCTCGGCCGTCTCGATGTAGGCCGACTGCATCACGTTCAGGATAGCTGCACGCGTCATGCGCATCATGTGCGCCAGCACGACGATCACCAAAGCGATTACCGGCAGCACAATCGCTTTCAGCTTTTCAAGAAACGGCATTCCGCCATAGACGGTCGAGATCGATGGGAACCACTGCAGCTTCACGGCAAGGAATAAGATGAGCAGATAACCGATGAAGAATTCAGGTAGTGACGTCGACGCTAAGGCAAATCCCGAAATCGCCTTATCGACTGGACCGTTGCGGAAACGCACAGCTATCAGCCCCAGGATAATTGAGACGGGAATCGACACGGCGGCGGCCCAGAAGGCGAGGAACAGCGTGTTCCACAGCCGAGGCATCAGCGTCACAGTGATCTCCTGTCGCGTGGTGAGCGCCTTCCCGAGATCGCCAGTCAAAACCCCACCAACCCACTGGAAGTAACGCATATAGGCAGGATCATTGAGGCCCAGCTCCTGACGCAAATTGGCAACCGCCTCGGGCGTGGCCGACTGACCAAGGATGGACTGTGCCACGTCGCCTGGAAGAATCTGGGTCCCCGCGAAGATCAGCACGGAAACGGAAAAAAGGAGGAAAATGCCCAGCGCAATGCGCTGGGCAACCAGCCTTAGAACGGGCGAGCCCCTAAACGCGCCCTTC
The DNA here is from genome assembly GCF_002294915.1 of Mesorhizobium sp. WSM3879. Classification (NCBI taxonomy): domain Bacteria; kingdom Pseudomonadati; phylum Pseudomonadota; class Alphaproteobacteria; order Hyphomicrobiales; family Phyllobacteriaceae; genus Mesorhizobium; species Mesorhizobium sp. WSM3879. The sequence continues at coordinate 1,545 of NZ_NSFZ01000019.1, forward strand.
ACGCTTCGATCCAGCATTGCGCCAAGGCGTAGCCGTTGCACATATCCCGCGCAGGATGCTTCACGAAGCCCTTCACGCCGGACCCTGTCGCGTCAATGAACTGGTTGAAGAACGGCACGATCACGCCACCCTCGTCCCGAACGATGTTGGCCATCTCGCGATAGAGGTTCTTGCGCTTCTCCTGGTCGAGTTCGGCGCGCGCCTCTTTGAGAAGCTTGTCGAATTTGTCATTGAAGAAGTGAGTGTCGTTCCACTCCGCCGTAGACAGATACGCACTTGAATACATCTGGTCCTGCGTTGAGCGCCCGGTCCAATAGGAGGCATAGAAAGGCTGCTTTTGCCACACCTCCGTCCAGTAACCGTCCCCCGGCTCACGCTTGACCTTGAGGGTGATGCCGGCCTCGGCGCAACTCTGCTGATAGAGCTGGGCGGCATCAACCGCGCCCGGAAAGGCCACGTCCGAAGTCCTGAGCAGGATCGGCCCGCTATGGCCTGACTTCTGATAGTGGAATTTGGCTTTATCTGGATCGAAAGCGCGCTGCTCCACGTCACCGGGAAAGAGCGGATAGGCATCGTTGATTGGGAAGTCGTTACCCAACGAGCCATACCCCCGCAGAATCTTGTCCAACATTTGCTCGCGGTTCAAAGCAAGCTTCAACGCCATTCGGAGATCGACGTTGTTAAACGGCGAGGTGTCGCAGAACATGTTGAAAAGGTAGCAACCTCGCCCCGTCACATTCTGGATCGTGACGCCAGGGACGCGCTTGACCAGGTCGACGACCTTCGGCTCGACACGGTTGATCATGTGGACCTGTTTGCCTTGCAGCGCAGAGATACGTGCCGTGGCATCGTTGATGACGATGATTTCAATTTGGTCGGCATGGCCGAGGCTGTTGCCCTGCCAGTAATCCTTGAACTTTTCCCCGCCGTGCCGCACGCCGGGCTCGTTGACGGTCACCTTGTAAGGGCCGGCCCCTATCCCTGCGGCAGGAGCATCCTTGCCGCCATTGGGCTGAATGATCAGGTGATAATCGGTCATCAAATAAGGCAGATCAACGTTGGGTTCCTTCAGCGTGATGACGACGTCGCCGCCATCGACCTTGATCGTTTCGAAACCGCGTAGGACCCCCAGAGCGCCTGATTTGGACTCCTTATTGGAATGACGCTCTAACGTGGCCACAACGTCTTGTGGCGTTACATCCTTGCCGTTGTGGAACGCGATGCCCTTCCGAATCTTCAGGGTCCAAGTCTTCGCATCCTTCGAGGAGTCAATTTCCTGGGCGATGCGGTATTCGATCCGGTTGTCGGGGGTTACTTCCATCAGCATCTCGCCCCAACATCTGCCGAACGCAATCGGAGGGGCCCCCGCCGGAAGCGCTGGGTCGAGACTGTCGGTGGCGCCACCGCCCTGAAGACCGGCCTTGAGAATGCCGCCCTTTCTCGGCGCCTGCGCCTCTGCGGCGCCGGCAATGAGCGAGTTGGCGAAGGCGGCGCTCATGCCGAGTGCCGTCGCGCGGCCAAGAAATTCACGTCGGCTCATCCGGCCCGCAACGACGCGGCAGTTGAGATAGTCGAGCTCCTGCAACATCGGATGCTCCTCCCTTTGTTTGGTACCCGACGACGTTCATGCTGGTTTTGTTTTGGTGATTTTAGGCGGCTACGAACTCCGGCTTGCGCAAATTTTTCCATGATTGACGCAGGAAATCGGCATTTTTGACGCATTATGTATATAAGACGGCGGCACCCAACTTGGTAAAGCAGGCCTGCCGGATCCGGTCATGCCTCGGCGAAATTCGACTGGGTTGCAGTAGATAGCCACAGGCGCATATCGCCAAGGCGGTGGCCATTCCCAGAAAATGGTACCGCCAACCCCTTTCACGATCGCAGTTCGAGGCCAACTGAGCGAGCAGTACTTGGGTGATCCCGAGCAACCCTAGGTGCCCGGCCGCCCCGTCGACATACTATCCACGACAGTGTGTCGTACCAATCCTTCGCATCGTGTTCGAGGAGCGCGAAGTGGCGGCCGTAATCAAAAGGGCCCGCGAAGCTCTTGCACAACCACTGCATAGCCCTGTGCCGCGAACATTATGGCTACAGGTTTGCTGGGTTTAGGCAGGCGAGACTTTGCCGTACTTCCTCCAAAATCACGGACAGCTTGCGGGCGGCGGTACACCCCGTTGCAAGTTCCAAGCCGTCGTTCATAGCGACACGCAGCCCCGCCTCCAGAACTATGCGGCGCGAACAGCGTCGTGCCAAGTTCAGGCCACGTGGTGGATGTCTCTATGCTCCTGGATCTGGCCTATTTACCGCCAACCAGCAGATCGAACAGCGGTGCCAACGTAGGCCGCTTATCAAGTTCCTCTATGAACTCGCCGATCAACTCGAGCTGTTTCTCAGAGAACGGCAACATGGACATTTCGGCACAAGCTTTAAGCTTCAGCATGCCATCGGTGAGCGAAGCAGGGTTTTCGGGATGGCCAAACGGCTTATCGATGCGAATGAAATGTTGCGTTCCAGACTTTAGCTTCACCTTTACTGTAGTCGGCGAATTGCCGTACCGACCGTGAGTGCGATTTATTTCTGGATCAATCTCGACCTTTGTGGCCGCCATTATCCGGCGGACCGATGGATCCTGAATGGCCTCGGCGCGGAAATCGCCAATTGCGACTTGCCCGCGCTGCGCCGCCACAGCTACGGCGTAAGGCAGGCTGAAACGCGCCACGACCGGGTCATCTGGATTCCATTTTTGGTCGCGCGGCTCGACGACCACACTCGCCGCACGTTCATTCAAACCGAGCTCAATACAAAGAATATCTTCGCCAGTGAAATTGTGCTCCTCACGCAATTGAAGGAGACCATCGATCCCGTGATGCGTAGCTCTGCAGGATGGCCAAGGTTTAAAGCTAATAGAGGCGTTCACATAGTCGGAACCAAGTTGGTCCACTATCGCATCAAGGCCATAGTCCGGTTCAAAGGCTTTATAGAAGCCGTACTTCCCAAAGAACGGCTCCCTCGGACCGTTGAAACCCACCATCGCTGATAGGGCTGATTCTACACCCGAGCGGGCCCGCAACCCCTGCTGCAGCGCCACCGTGTGTGCATTCTCCTCATACATTTGGAACTCGCCAGCGGCATGGGCGTAAGCGATACCGAATGCATTCCGCATCTTCTCTTCATCGACCCGCAGCAACTTCGCACTCACCGCCGTGGCGCCCCAGACAGCGACCATATTGTCGCGGCCTGTATCTATGGCGTTGGTTGCGACGCTTCGTGATAGACGGATGTGCAGATCGATAGCCGTCGCGAGAGCCGACAGCAATTCGGCTCCGCTTATAGAAGCGTCGCGTTCGGCAAGGGCCAACGCGGGCGGAACATTGTATGCGCTGGCGTGGCAACCATTAATAGCAATCTCGTAGGTGTCATCATAATCAAGGGCTCTAGCTGTCGTGGCATTGACAAGGACAGCCAAGCTGGATGGGAGCTTTTCTCCGGAAATCCAAACTGAGCATTCAGGTTTGCCACCAGACAAAGCGCCCAGTTGGCGGGCAAAGTGCGCAATAAGATCATTCGATCCCCCGATAGCGCACGCTATAGTGTCTAGGATCGAGAGTTTCGCACGTTCAATCGCCTTCCTAGGAATCCTGTCCAAACTCGAATTCAGAACGTGACTGATGATTTGCCTCATAATATCCATTGCCGAACCTCCAGGCAGGTAGATCGCTCTTTTCTGAGGAACAAATCCCAGCCGCCTCGTCAGGACGACAGCAACGATCTCGAGTGCATGACCTACACGAGCGACGTTCTATGTTTAACGCTCACCTCAGCGTCTGGCTGATGACGAGCGCTTTCACAAGCCATCGTTTAGTCAACATAGGAAGCCGGAGATCGTCCGTCAAAAAGCCGGGCTTCATTCAAGGCTCGATCCAGCATTTCGCAAACGCATAACCGTTCATCAGTGAGTCGACCCCTCCGACATAGCCGCCAACCTTGTCGGAAATGGCGTCAATGAACTGGTTGAACATCGGCACGATCGTGCCGCCTTCATCGCGAACGATGTTGGCCATCTCGCGATAGAGGTTCTTGCGCTTATCCTGATCGAGCTCGCCGCGCGCCTCGATGAGAAGCTTGTCGAACTTTGCTTTGGAGAAGCGTGAGTCGTTCCAGGGCGCCTTCGACAAATAGACGGTGGAGTATATTTGGCTCTGCGTCGCTCGTCCGCTCCAGTAGGTTGCGTGAAAGGGCTGCTTGTTCCAGACTTCCGACCAGTAACCGTCGCTCGGCTCGCGCTTGACCTCAATGGCGATGCCGGCCGTGGCGCAGCTCTGTTGGAAGAGCTGCGCGGCGTCGACTGCACCGGCAAAGGCAACCTCGGACGTCCTGAGAAGGATTGGACCACTGTGGCCCGACTTTTTATAGTGGAACTTGGCCCTATCCGCATCGAAGGTGCGCTGCTCGATGCCTTCGGGAAAGAGCGGATAGGAGGCGTTAATCGGGAAGTCGTTGCCGATGGTCCCATAGCCGCGCAAGATCTTATCGACCATTTCCTGCCGATCTATCGCAAGCTTAAGCGCCATCCTCAGATCGCTGTTATCGAACGGCGCTGTGTCGCAGAACATGTTAAAAACGTCATAGCCGGGACCTGACACAGCCTCGACCTTCAGACTGGGCACGCGCTTGACGAGATCGACAACCTTGGGCTCCACCATGTTGATCATGTGGACCTGGCCGCCCTGCAGCGCGGAGATGCGGGCTGTGGGGTCATTAATTGCGAGGATCTCGACCTGATCGGCGAAACCCATCTTGTCAGACTGCCAGAAATTGGCGAAGCGCTCGCCGACGTAGCGGACACCGGGCTGGTTGACGGTCACCTTATAGGGACCTGCGCTGATGCCTTCAGCCGGATTGCCCTTGCCGCCGTTGGGCTGGATGACGAGATGATAGTCCGTCATCAGAAAGGGCAATTCGGCGTCCGGCTTTTTGAGGGTGATGATGACGTTCCGGCCGTCGGCCGTGAGGCTCTCAATGTTGGCCAAGATACCCAGCGCGCCGGATTTCGATTCCTTATTGGAATGCCGTTCCAGCGTAGCCACAACGTCTTCCGCTGTCACCGTCTTGCCGTTGTGGAATTCTACATCGTGACGAATTTTGAAGGTCCAGACCTTGGCGTCCTTGGACGAGCCGACTTCCTCGGCGAGGCGATGCTCCAGTCCGCCGCCGGGCACCATCGCAACCAGATACTCGCCCCAGCATTTGCCGAAGTTGGCCGGCAACGTCATAAACACTGCCGGATCGAGGGTTTGGGTCGCCTCACCACCATGGAGGCCGCCCTTGATAATTCCGCCGCGCACCGGCCCTTGGGCCCGCGCGGCGCTAGCGAGGAGCGAATTCGCGAACGTGACCGAGACGCCGAGCGCCGTCGCGCGGCCGAGAAATTCACGCCGGCTCAGCCGGCCCGCAGCGACGCAGCGGCTCAGATAGTCGGCTTCCTGTGACATCTGGATCTCTCTCCTTCCAAGTGTTACCGTGGGCGCCCTCAGTGCAGCCTCTAGCAGAACAGTAGCAACGCCAATGCGGTCGCTATCCGCGAATCTCCGTCATGGAGCGCAGGAAACCGGCGTTTTCACTCGTCTGATGCACAGAACAACTTCTCATCGAGCGGGTTCGCTGGCGGCCAATCGGACTCCTGCAGTCCAGAAGGGAAGCAGCCAGCAGACTTCAGTTTGAGCTGCTGGATTCGATTGACGGCCGACGAGCCCGATATCCTAGGTTCGTAGCGCGCTGTTTTTGATGTTTGCAGAGATCATCCATTGCCCATGAAACGAGTTGAAAGCGTCTCAACGCCGTGCGGCGCGATGATCGCCTTAAAGGGCAGAGCCTCTTGTCAGCAGCGACTGACGCGACAGTGAGACGCTCTGGTGTCATCGCGGGGGGGGTGATGTTGCCGCAGTGCCCCGCAGGCCGTGATGACCCGTGCTGATGCTCGGGCCATCAGCCTCAAGCGCGATCGAATGCTATCATTAGTCTGCAACAAACGGGATGTGGGGACCAACATGATGAACGTCAAGACTCGGCGCTTGGCGAGGTCGACACGATGTCGTTGGCAAGACACGCCTCCTCGTCACGACCACCCCTTAGGGCTTGGGCCATGCCGGCATCTCAATGATCCCCGCGCCGAGATTGGCCAGAGCCTGCGTCAAATCTTCGCGCCGCAGTCCGCAACAGACGGCGCAATCTCCAAAGCTGTCGATACGCAGGCGATGACGCCGAGTGCCACACCCCTGCCCTGGAGGTCGGCCGGATACATCGCCAGCTCGACCAAATGCCGCTCAATGAGGCCGTCGTCTGGATCGCGTTCCGCGATCGTGGCCACGGAGAGCAGCGCATGCGCACAGCTTCTAGCTTTCCAATTCATCTCGGATGGCGCGGATCGCGGCGAAGGAATCAAATTTTAGTGGCCTTGGGCCTTGGTCTACAAGGTCAGGCCACTGTGCGCGCTTCACCGGCAATTGGCCAGGCTGATGTGAGAGTTTCACCGCTGCGAAGTCCGCCTCAGGATCAATATAGATCACTTGGCCACCATACCCCCACGCGATGTAAGCACCTCTCTCTTGATCTTCGATCCAGAACGTATTGTGATAAGTACCGCTTGGCAACTTTGACTTCGCATCTACGTAAGAGCTTGCGTCATTCTCGAACCGCTTGAACAGGAGAGGATTAGGGCGCCGTGTGGCCTCGATCCATTCAGATGGAACGATCTGCCTTCCGTTCAGTCTGCCACGGCGCAGATGCAGCAGCGCGAATCGTGCAAAATCCCGCAGTGTGGCCTGGAATCCGCCAGACGACATGGCGAAACGGGAGGCGTCCACGATTTGGAAAGCATCTTCCTCCGCCCCCATCGGCCCCCACAATTCACTGCTGAACAGCTCGGGTAGAAACTTGCCGGTTACGCGCTGCATGATGAGCCCCAGCACGTCGATGTTGGGGTCAAAATACGCGAAGCGCGCGCCGTGCGGCGCCTCCTGATCCGTTATCCGCAGAATGGCTTGCCACACGTCCCCTGGAGCGTCAGGATGTGCCTCCGAGGGGCCAAAATATCCTCCAGCCACACAGAAATTGTAGTATTCAGTATGCGGCTCATGCCACGGCCCTTTCATCGTCGCGCCCGTAGTCATGTCTAGCAGATGCTGGACAGTAGCGCCGCGAAAGGCGGTCGCTTGAAGTTCAGGTAAATACTGCGTGACCAGACCTTCGGTGTCGATCAGCCCCCGGTGGACAAGGATCCCAATCATCGTTCCCGTGACGGACTTTGAACCCGATCTCGCAATGTGCTTAGAATGCGGCTCCATCCCATTCATGTATGTTTCGAACACAATCTCGCCGCGATGCAGCACGAGAAACCCGCCAGTATAGTCCTCCTCGAGATATTCGCGAATCGTCGCACGCTGGCCTTCTCTGGACGCGATCTCGATGTCGCCGATATCGTTGAACCGACGCGGAAGCGGCAAGACCGGGCCTGGCCCCCGCCAAACCATGGCCGTTCGCGTGTATTCGCTTACACGCGAAAACGTCCAACGGCTGTATGGCCAAAAGGACCATTCATCGGGCGGGATCATAGGCGCGCCTAGCGTCGGATCGAGCTGCCATGACTGGGGACCAGACTGCGATGGCTTGCAGGCAGAGCGGCGGCTGAGATCGTCGGCTTCTTGCGACATGTAAATGGCTCCCCTTTTGTAGCTCGACAGGCAGGATTAAATGGACCATCTGTATAATAGCATCGTCGCTGAACTGCTTCGCCCGCGCTGCCTACTGTGGACGCATGAAATCGGCGTTTTCTCGTCGGCGAAGCAGTTTGGACGCGCCTTGCAGGCTCGGCGACCAAGACAGTGTCGATCTGGAGGGTCCGGCTTGGGGTCTCAAGTTCGTTGGCCGCTATTGAGAGATTACTAACAAGGAACGTACCCCTCCTCTGCCTACCATCTTGCCGATGGCAGCATCCGAGCATGCGGCCTACCACAATGTTGCGAAAGCATTCGCTACTCTTAGCTTGCGCGACTCGCCCGCTGTCCTAAATTTCAGCAGAGGCTGGTTAAGAGCAAAGCCGGTCCCGGCGCCAGCCTCGCAGGCATTGCGTCTCGAAGGAACCCGGCGCTGTATCGAGCGGCACGATGTGCTGCGATCGCTCTATGATGCGCCATGATCATGAGCCCGATCCTGCTCGAAAGCCAGACGGCCGAGCTCTTGCGCGAAGAACGCTCCAGTACGTCGAGATAAGGAAAGATGTCCGGGCACTTCGCCGACGCAAGGAGATCATATTACTACCCGACGAAACTCAATATTGCTCTTTGGTAGTTGGCACGAAACCCAGCTCTGGGCTGCGAGATCGAATACTGCCGTTACTCTTCAATAGGCAGAGCTAACGACGCCTTTATTCGGTCCATAACCACCATCGTCTTAACTGCTTTGATATCAGACTCGTGGAAAAATCGACGGGTAAATGCCTCATACTCCGCCATATCCCGCACTGATATCAGGAGAACGAAATCAGCTTCACCCGTCACATAATACGCGCTCATGATCTCAGGCGTGCGTCGAACCGCTTGCTTGAAGCGATCAATGATATCCACCCGCTCGCGCTCGAGACTGATGGACGCCAGCATGAGCATGGGTCGACCCACGGCTTGCGGCGAGACTATGGCAACGTCGGCCTCTATCACGCCATCATCCCGCAGTCGCTTCAGTCGCCGCTGGCAAGCCGTCGCAGAGAGGCCGGCAAGTTCGCCTAACTCGGCCGTCGTTAAGCGATTGTCGCGCTGCACAGCGTTCAGAAGCTTCCGATCAACTCGATCCAGGTCCATTTCACGATCATTGCAAAAAAGGAGAGATCTGCGCAGAAAAACTGCTTGACCTGCGCGATATTAGCCTGAGTCCCACAAGGATCAAGCCATAAAATGATCCGATCAGCGAAAGGCGCATTTGCCTCCCGGTGGTGAACCTCTTGCCCTTATAAGTTGGGGCGAATGGTAGGATCGTCCGCAAGTAGCTCGGCTTCTCAATCAAGGCGCTTGGTTGCTCACAACCGCAGAATCGGCGTCCTGATTAGGTTATACGCCTTTCACCACGAACAGGATTTGATGACGAGCATGACTAGCCATTTTCTTCCTTTAGACGTCCTCAGGCGCGAATTTCCAGCCACCAAAAGCGCCATTTACATGGATGTTGCAAATCAGGGACTCATATCCAGAACCACCCGCACGTCCATGGATCAGCACCTTGATAACCGGCTAAACGGCCTGAATGACGAAGAAGCAATGATGCAGCTTGTCGAGCAAACACGCTCCAGATTTGCTCAATTCATTGGGGCCGAAAAAGTCGAAATCGCTGTGACGAAGAATGCATCGGAAGGCATTAACATAATCGGAAACGCGATTGCTTGGAAGTCGGGAGACAACGTTGTCTTGTGTCGCCAATTGGAGCACGCAAACAACATCTTGCCTTGGCTGCAGCTCAGAGACAAGCACGGAGTTGAGCTACGGATTGTAGAAGCTGATAATGGCGCAATCCCGTCCCGCGCCACTATCAATCAAATCGACTCGCGCACCCGTATCGTAACAGTATCGACTGTCACAATGGTGCCAGGCTTCAAGACAGTGATGGAGCCGATAGCTGAGGCTTGCAAGCGCCTTGGCGCCTTTCTTTTGGCTGACGCCTCCCAATCAGTTGGCATCCTCCATACCGATGTTAAACTCCTTGGCGTCGACGGTTTGGTGGCATCATCTTACAAGGGGTTGATGGGCCTCTATGGGTTGGGATTTCTATATTGCCGCCAAGAATGGGCCGATCGCCTAAGCCCCGCCTACCTCGCCCGCTTTAGTGTCGATTTGGGCGACGCACCAGAGTCGGCTCCAATATTCGAATCGGTAAAATTGCGGGCCGGCGCGCCCCGCTTCGAGGTTGGCCATTTCAATTTTCCCGGCGTCATAGCGGTCCACGCATCCATCGGACAGCTGATGAAAATCGGCACGCCCGCCATTGAACAAAGCGTTACATCGGTCGCAAGGCGATTGGCGGCGGGCCTCCTAGACCTCGGGCTACCTGTCTGCGGCGGAACGCCAGGGGATCACATCGGAAGTATTGTTGCTCTGGGAGAGCCAGCACCTGGTTGGGGAAAAGCCGATAGCCGCTTTCAGTCGCTCCACGAGCATTTATTGAAAAACCAGGTGATCGTCTCAGCACGCCGAGGAATGCTGCGCTTCTCGCTACATTTATACAACACCGCAGACGAGGCTGACCGAGTTGTCAGCCTGGCAAAGAACTGGCTGGTATAGCCGCAAACTTGCATTCCACGGGAGGATAGGAGTATTCATGTCGTCCATCAGCACACAGACGGTAGATCTTCTCAAACAACTCATTGAGATTGAGAGCATCAACCCTTCAGCTTCGGCAAAGGGGAGCGGTGAACAAAAGATCGCTGAGTTCCTTGAGGCTTTCTGCCTAGAGCGAAATCTGCCCTTTGAGTATCAGGAGGTAACCGACGGCCGCGCCAACTTCTTCACCTGGGTTCCTGGGCAGGAGCCCGATAAGCGTGTCCTGTTCATATCCCACATGGACACGGTGCCGGTTGATAATTGGGAGGCAGATCCTTTTTCGCCGGACGAACGGGATGGTCGGATCTATGGGCGAGGAAGTTGTGACGATAAGGGCCCGCTCGCGGCAATGCTCATGGCTCTTAGCACGCTGGGGGACCGTAAGCCACGATACACGATTGTCCTAGGCGCAAGCGTCGACGAAGAATACCGAAAGAAGGGAGCGCGAAAGATTGCTCAATCAGGTGTTTCCTACGAGGCTGCGGTGGTCGGTGAGCCCACTGACTTGGAGCTTGTCGTTGCGCATAAAGGATCAGTCCGCTGGCAGGTTGAAGTGGAGGGCGTGCCGGCTCACAGCTCCAAGCCCCACCTCGGAGTGAACGCGATCACGGGAATGGCCAAGGTTATCTTAGCGCTCGACAAGGCTAACGAGTCTCTGTCCCAACGTATGCACCCCCTGGTCAGCCCTCCTACCCTTACCATCACGCTGATCGAAGGGGGTGCGGAATTGGCGACGGTGCCGCCATCCTGCCGCGTGTGGATCGACCGGCGGCTCATCCCGGGAGAGCGACCGGCCGACGCGCTACAGGAGGTAGAAAACATCCTGGAAGGCCTGCGCCGGGGTCCCGATAAGGTCAAGGTGCGCTCGCTGCTACCCGCTCTTGAAGATCCAGCTCCCCCGAGTGCGGAAGCCACAAAAATCGCCGCGGTGGCAGCAAAGGCCTGTGCTGAAGTTGCGGGAACGGGCCAGCACCGCGGAGTTCCATATGGGACGGATGCGAGTCAGCTGTCGTTGGGGGGTATTCCCTGCGTCATTCTTGGACCTGGGAGTATTGATCAGGCCCATACCGCTAATGAGTACGTGGAGATTGATCAGTTGGCCAAAGCCGTCGACATCTACCAAAGGATCATGCTTACCTACTAGCGACACTGGCACGATCACGCAACCATACGATCCCGCGATGACCTGGGCTTCGCGGGACCACGTGTTACGGCATAGTTTCAAGCCCTATCAGTCCCCTTACACATGGATCCCGCCGTTGCCGGATGACCAACGATCATCTCTGATACGGCAAGGTGCATTGGGACGATATCGGCCGGGGGCTTCGCCGGTCGAGGGCCGCAAACGTCTATGAAGTGCGGAAGAAGATTGTCGTCGAGCTCGCCATTGAGAACCCGGTCGATGCCGATATACTTCGTGCCTGTGCCCGACAGCGGCACGCCGGCCGCGATCCGCTCGCTGAAGCCGCCGGCCTCCCTTCGAGCTCGGCATCATCCGCAAGCATAATGTCGGCCGCATAGACCCCACACTGCCTGCCGAAGATAAGGTGGTCAGCCAAGGTCAAACTTGGCCTGTATCGTGAACTCGGTCGAAACCGTGTGGGGGCTGACTCCCTTCGATCCGTTACGCTCGAACACCGCACTACCTCTGAGTCCTTGGTCGGTTTGTTCGACACGGCTCGCCGACAGATGCAGCGTTTGTTCCGGGCACAGGGCGCCTCTGCGCAGATCAGGAGACCAATCTTCGCCCGCTGTTGTGAAGTCGCGATCGCGTCGGGTGGGTCAAATGGTGCGGATCGGCGGCACGTGCGATGAGGTCCTCCGAAAGGTCCGGCTGCTCGGCGAGGACTTTGCGGATCGTTTTACGGGAGGACAGGACAAGCTTTGCAAGCTCTACCATCGGATCATACCGATCGCGGGCATCAGAGCTGTTGCCACGGCGGTGCTGCTTCGAGTATCTGCGGCTAGTCTCTGCATTGGCGGAAATGTCCGCGACGCACTTCGCGCGCCGAACATCGACGGCATTGGTCCGAAGCACAGTGAGTGCAGGATGTTGTAGGCCATCACCGGCTCCATGAGGTTCAGCTGCAGCTGTCCCGCTTCGGAGGCGAGCTAATCGTGAGATCTCAACCGATGAACTGGAAGGCGACCTGTTGGCCACGTCCGGCACTACAGGATTGACCTTTCCGGGCATGATCGAGGAGCCTGGGGCTGAAGCGCTCGCAAATTGATTTCGCTGAAGCCGCCACGCGGGCCGCCGGAAAGCAGCCGCAGATCGTTACATATTTGGCCGTCCATTCCCGAGAAGAGCACGAACGCACAGGTGTGTCCCAGCAGCCTTTAGATTTACGGCCGAGACGAAGGCAGGCCGGAAATCGCGCGCAACTCGGCGACAGATGCCGCCTGATACCAGGGTTCGCATTGATGCCGGTGACAATCGCCGTGCCACCGAGATTGAATTATTGGAGAAAGCGCTGGGGTCGCGTGGCAGTCCTATGATCTCCAAGCCGCGGTTGGCGATCACCTCATGTTCATGTTGGTCGAGGTGCCTGCTCCTGAAACACATCGAGCGGGAAGTGGCTCAGATGGCAAGATGACATCGGCCTTTTGCTCGTACGGATCGCCAAGCGCCGCGTTGGCCGTGCCGCTGCCGTTTTACATAAGCAAGCGCCTTGATAAGGTTCGGAAGATGGCTGATCCGGATACCCGCAATCGGGAAGTTAGCAATGGCCCGAGCGGTTTGCGGGCCATAATAGGCTTCGACCGGGATGCTTACAGACCAAGCGGATCTTTCTCGATGCGCTCTAAATGTGGAACCTTCGTCACCACGGTTACCTCACTCATTTTCGCTGGCGCAGTTGCTCGGGGGCACAGGCCAGTCGGAAGCATCAAACTCGCCGCTCATCGAAGCCTCGTCATGGTGCCTGCCTCTGCGGCCGAGCGGTCCAACAGGCCACAACTTTGGGCCTCTGTAGTTGCGGAGCGGACACGTCCGGGGAACAGAAAGAACTAGCTGCTCCGCCTGATGGTGGTGCACAACCTATTGCTTAGCCCGATCGCCGTTTGGATCGAAAAAGGCCCGGAGCGACGCGTCACATTCATAAAGTTTGCCGGCGATCTCGATTTCCCATCGACCGTTTTCGATCAGGTCCTTCGTGACACCAGCGGGGTGGTTTACATATCCCATTCCAATTGACGTTCCGATCGTAAAACTCTTCACGCCGGACGAAATATATCCAACAATCCTCCCGTCACATCGGATAAGCTCTTCATGAAAGAGGACAGGCTTCGGATCACGAAGCTTGAATGATATCAGTCGTTTTTTTAGCGGTCCGGAATTTTTCTGAGAGGTTAACGCCTCTTTTCCTATAAAGCCGCCTTCTTTATTCCAATCCACTGTAAATCCTAACCCCGCTTCAAGCAACGTATCCACTGGCGTCAGGTCGAGTTGGTATTCTCGGTAGGCGCGCTCGGACCGCAGATGTTCAAGGGCGTGGTATCCTGCCGCCTTGAGCCCATACGCCTGGCCGGCCTTCCAAACAACGTCAAAGACGTGCTGGGCCATCTCGGTTGGAATATGAAGCTCCCAGCCAAGCTCTCCGACATAGGTCAGTCTATTGGCTATTACGCGAGCATACCCGATATCAATTTCCTGACTGGTGGCGAATGGGAAGGCCGAGTTTGCCAGATCTGTGTCCGTTACCCGGGATAGGATTTCGCGCGATCGCGGGCCTTGCAATGAAAGGACCGCGTACCCGGATGTCACATCAGTTACCGTGACATTCCATTCATCGGTAATATGCTTTGAAATCCATGCCTTATCCCTAGGATGGACGGTCGCTGAGGAGATGATTAGGAACTCCGTTTGCGACAAGCGGTTTACAGTGATATCCGTTTCTATCCCGGCCTTTTCATTGAGCATGTGGGTGTACACCAGCTTCCCCACAGCAACATCTACATTGCCGGCGCAAAGCCGCTGGAGGAAGCGGCAGGCGTCGCGACCCTGAACCAGATGTTTGCCGAAAGAGCTTTGGTCCAACAAGATAGCATCGCTGCGGGCAGCCTTGCACTCCTTACTGACATACTTGAACCAGTTCGGCTCGTCGTAGGAATAGATGTTTTTGGTCGGCTCCCCCTCGCCTGCGAACCACATGGGACGCTCCCATCCCATTCCTTCACCAAAGCTGGCTCCAAGCCTCGCCCACCGGTCGTGAAGCGCGCTTTTGCGGACCCCTCGGGATGTCTCAGGCTGGTAGGCTGGCCAGTGCATCTTGTAGTGACGACCCAGCACTTCGGCTGTGCGATCGTGCAAATATCGCTTGTTGATCTGGAAGGGATGAAATCGGGCGACGTCAACGAAGCTGATGTCCATTTGAGGCTCACCCGCGATGATCCACTCTGCCAGAGCTCGCCCGGCTCCTGCGCCGAATTCAATGCCCTCTGAGTTATAACCGGTGGAAACGTAGAGGTTTTTCAATCCAGGAACTTCACCGATCATGAACAAAAGGTCGGGGGTGAAACTTTCCGGACCATTGAAAAATTTGGCAATGCCGGCGTTCGCGAGATCAGGCACAATTTCTATCGCCTTGGTCATCGGCAGTTCAAAGTGCTCCCAGTCTTCCGGAAGCTCAATGAAGGCCGTGTCCTTCGGAAGCTTCCCCATCGGCAAAGGTTTTCCCCAAGGCTCGAAGGCACCCACCAAGAGCTTTCCTGTATCTTCCTTAAGATAGACATGCCCGTCGGTGTCGCGTAGCACTGGCAAGGTGGGCGTCACGAAATCCATGGCTTCGGTCACTACATAAAAGTGCTCTGCCGCATATATCGGGATGCGTGCCCCTAACTTCGACGCAAGTTCTCTGGTCCAAAGCCCACACGCAAGTACGAGAATTTCAGCTTCAACAACTCCGTCATTAGTCCGAACTTGGTAGTGCCCATCTGCTGTGCGCCAGACGTCGGTCACCTCCGCTTTTTCGGCGATTTTTGCGCCGTTTTTCTTGGCACCAAGTGCTAGCGCCATGCACGTGTCAACAGGATTTGTTTGGCCGTCGCCCGGGATAAAGACTGCACCTTCGATGATCGAGGCGTTGAGGGCCGGATAGAGCTTTTTCGCCTCGCTCGGCGAGATAATATTGGCCTCAAGGTCAAAACTCTTGGCGATCGATGCGTTGCGAGCGGTTTCGAATAGGCGCTCTTTGGTTCTGGCGACCCCAAGCGTGCCATTTCGTTTGAATCCGGTAGCTTGCCCGGTCTCGGCCTCCAGAGCGGAGTAGAGTTCTGCATTATACTTTGCGATCTCCGTTAGCGCATGGGTGCCACGCGTCTGCATGATCAAACCTGCAGCGTGCCAAGTTGTTCCGGACGTAAGGCTGTTGCGCTCCAGCAGCGCAACGTCCTTCTTACTGTTCTTTGCAAGGTGAAAGGCAATACTTGCTCCCGCGATGCCTCCACCAACTATCAGAATCTCGTGGTGGCGAGTGGGTACCTCACGAGGACGGAGGGGCGGATTCGTAATCATATGTATCCTTGTTCGGTTTCACTCAAGGGCGGGCGGCAAGGGTTCGACCTGTTTCGCCGGCTTGAGGCTCTATGGCAGCGTTTCCGCGCATTTCCGGCAGGCGATCCAGATTAGTCATTTTGCAACAGATTAAGGGCCGGAGCGCGCAGAGAGCCTCCTAATGGGACGCAAAAACGGTGCCGTTCTGCAATTTCTCAAGTTCGGCGCTGAATTATTGCGCTGGGGGGGGACGGAAGCAGCGAAACCCGGTATGATGCCATTGCGAACGCTTGCATGGCGCGTCCGAGGTCCGATAGTATCCTGCAACCTCTTTCCCGATGACAGTCCTCAAGGCAGACGTCTTGGGACCGCCCTCGCCGCTTGGCGGAGCCTCTGGAAGTTCTATGCCCTCTCTACACGACCCATGAACCGCATTTGAATTTTCGCTTGTTTGCCATGGGCCAGAGGATGGGAAGCAAAGCACATGATTGCAACTTCCCAACCCGATTAAGTAGAAAAATTTAAAGCAGCTAATCCACGACTATCAACTCGCGGGCAACATCAGCTAGCCGCTCTCCACCTTTTTCTGTAACAACAATCGACTCCGATATTGCGGCGCCGAAGGCAGGAGGCCTCACCCCAGATTGGAAATGGAAGCACATACCCGCCTGGAGCACAGTCCTTTCTCCGGCCCGAATGCTCACGGTACGTTCGCCCCAATCCGGCGGAAAATTCATGCCAATTGAGTACCCGGAACGGCCTTTCTTGGTGTACCCGTGGCGATTGAGAACGCTATGCCAGACGGCATTCACCTCGTCGACGACTACACCGGGCTTTGTCATTTCGAGTACAGCATCGCCACCTTCCACTATGGCGTTGGCGAGGTGCCTGACCTCTGCGGGTGGCTTTCCCATGTAAATGGTACGCGTCAGCGGCGCATGATAGTGGCGTCTCGCCGCCGCAACTTCTAAGAGAACGAGCCCTGACGACGGCAATGGTTTATCCGACCACGTGAGGTGCGGAGCATTCGTCTTTTCGCCGACCTGAATCAACGGACAAAGGCTAGTATAATCACCGTATTTTCCGCCAATACCTCTTGTTTGAGAGGCGTAAATCAGAGCGGCGATCTCGTATTCAGGGACTCCCGGCTTTAGATTTTCAATCGCCGTGCGCATGGTATGACTGACAATTTGGCCCGCTTCTCTCATATAGACCAGTTCAGCGTCGGATTTGACGAGCCTCGCCCAATTAACGAGTCCCCGGCTGTCGGAGAACTCTGCATTCGGAAGCCCTTTAACAAGGTGCTGGTGTGCTCGCGCAGTATAGAAATGGGCATCAAGCTCGACCCCTATCCGATCGGATCCCCATCCGCGTGATCTTATGATTTCGGTGACTTCGTCGTAAGGATGCAGCTCCACATGATGGAGTCGGTCATCCGAGAAATTGATGATGTTTTCCGCAGGCAGGTCCGTCGTAGCATGAGCACCGTTTACGTCAACCAGCCGTCCAATCCACATCGGCGATTCTGATTGGAGATGCAGTAGCACTACTTGCGGCGTGTAGAAGGACCAGGCGTCGTATCCGGTGAGCCAGCACATATTTGCCGGATCTTGGCAGATTAGTAGGTCCAGTCCTGCTTGCTCCATCCGTGTCTTTACGTCCTGAACACGGCGTTGGTACTCCGCAGGCAGAAAGGGTTTCTCATAAGTCATTTCGTAGTCGTCCTCTGCACCTATACCGGCCAAGCATTCTGCTAATGCCATTCCCACTAACCGCGATAACCTAGCATGCCTCCCAGGACTACTGGGCGCGGACTCAGCGGGCCAGCCGCACAAAACCTGCGTATTCGGCCTTGCGGGCGCAGTTTGCCTTCCCGTTGCGTGAAACTTTGGCGCCGCGACCGCAGCTCTTCTTTTGCTGACAGAGGCACAACGAGGTGCGAGCCTAGGGTTGGCACCTCAGACTTCCATCATTTGAGAGATCGCCGGCGATCTCTCAAATGAAGTTCACTCGCCAGGTCGCCCGATCTTGTCTGGGCGATGCTCTCTTGGATGATCGAAGCGCCACGACAACTGTAACTGCGTACATGACGATCCGGCACATCCCCGCCACAGCGCGGTAGACACTTGCCGGCTACGCGGCGCTCGACACTGAGGCGTGACCGTCGTCCTCCATGCGTGGACAGCTTCGAACGTTCAGTTGCTCGAAAGTCTCCGAGAAGCAAAGACGGATCAGACGGAGAAAAAACTCGGCAAGACCCCTTTTTTCGCAGGGGAGCGCCTCGGTTGGCCGGGATCCCGCTGCCGACCGCCCGTGATGCAGCGCTAATTTGACGAAAATGAACACTCGATAGGGGTTAGAAATGAAAGGTATAGCAACTGCCGCGTTAAAGGAGCTCAAACGCCCGGACCTTTTCCAAACATGCGCCTATCTGAATGGAGCTTGGCTCTCCAAGTCTGAAACGGTCTTGGTTGTGGATCCGGCTACTGGCCAGCCTTTGGCTCAGGTGGCAGCCTGTGAGGTGTCTGATGTAGATAACGCGGTTAGCATCGCGAGAACCGCATTTGAACAATGGCGCAATGTCCTACCTTTGGATCGGGGCGCATGCCTGCGGAAGTGGGCTGCAGGTATGCGCGAGAATGCGGAAGACTTAGCCGCCATAATGACCGCCGAGCAAGGCAAACCATTGACCGAGGCGCGCGGTGAGATTTCATATGCCGCTAGCTTTCTTGATTGGTTTGCAGCGGAGGGCGAGCGGGCATATGGCGAGACCCTCCCGAGCCATCTTGCGGGTAGCCGGCTCTTTGTGCAGATGCAGCCGGTCGGAGTGACCGTCGCTATCACCCCTTGGAACTTTCCGTCGGCGATGATCACCAGAAAAGCAGGGGCCGCGCTGGCTGCCGGGTGCACCATGATTGTCAAGCCGGCCCCGGAAACGCCCTTGTCAGCCCTGGCGCTTGCCCATCTTGCCGAGGAGGCAGGAGTCCCCGCCGGCGTGTTTCAAGTGATCACAGGAGAGGCTGCCCCACTCGCAGAACGGCTATTGGCTCACAGCGATGTGCGGGCATTCTCGTTCACCGGCTCGACCGAGGTTGGTCGCATCCTGCTCCAGCAATCCGCAGAAACTTTGAAGAAGGCTTCACTTGAGCTCGGCGGCAATGCTCCTTTTATCGTTTTCGATGACGCCCCGTTAGAGACTGCCGTAGCTGGATGCATGGCAGCCAAATTCGCCACGTCCGGTCAGGACTGCCTGGCAGCTAATAGGATCTATGTCCAGCGGGGGAGTTATCAGCGCTTTGTGGACGAATTCGCGAAGGCCACAAGTAAATTGAACGTCGGGCACGGATTCGAGCCCAGTGTCGACATTGGCCCACTGACCAAACCATCTGTCGCGGAAAAGTGCAGGCGACAGGTTTCCGAAGCTCTTTGTGCCGGAGCCCGCATCGTTGTTGGGGGACAGGATAGTCCGCTCGGGGGCAATTTCGTGACTCCAACTGTTCTCGCCGACGTCACGGATGACATGCTGGTCGCGAAGGAAGAGACCTTTGGGCCGGTGGCTGCAGTCCTTCCGTTCGATAAAGAGGCGGAAGTGGTTTCGCGAGCCAACAATTCGGAAATGGGCCTTGCGGCATACGTTTACACAAGAGATCTGAACCGCGCCATGCGGCTGACCGATCAGTTGGAGTATGGCATGGTCGCCGTTAATACCCCGAAATTCACCGGCGCTCCCATACCTTTCGGCGGGTGGAAGCAATCCGGCCTCGGTCGCGAGGGCTCAAGACATGGTCTGGCCGAATATCTCGAACCCAAATACGTGTGCATCGGTAACGTAGCAGACTGAAAGGGAAGCGTATGACCATCGACATCAAGGACATCTGCGAGAAGGATAGAAACGCTGTCCTGCATCCTTTCACGCAGCTGAAGGATTTTGCCACCGGCAAGCTCGGCGATCCTACCATCGTCGAGACGGGCAAAGGCATTCGCATCCAAGATGCACATGGCAACCAACTAATCGACGGGTTCGCCGGCCTTTATTGCGTCAACGTCGGGTACGGCCGCAGCGAAGTCGCCGAAGCGATTTCCCGCCAGGCTTTCCGGCTCGCCTACTACCATTCCTACGCTGC
The DNA here is from genome assembly GCF_002294915.1 of Mesorhizobium sp. WSM3879. Taxonomy (NCBI): domain Bacteria; kingdom Pseudomonadati; phylum Pseudomonadota; class Alphaproteobacteria; order Hyphomicrobiales; family Phyllobacteriaceae; genus Mesorhizobium; species Mesorhizobium sp. WSM3879. The sequence continues at coordinate 21,527 of NZ_NSFZ01000019.1, forward strand.
CCACACGACCGACGAGCTTGCGATCCTGTCCGATCGCCTCGTCAAGATGGCGCCAGGCAAGATGAGCAAGGTGTTCTACGGCATGTCCGGGTCGGATGCGAACGAGACCCAGGCCAAGCTCGTCTGGTACTACAACAATCTGCGTGGCAAGCCGAACAAGAAGAAGATCATCTCGCGTGAACGCGGCTATCACGGCTGCAGCGTCGTGTCTGGCTCAATGACGGGCATGAGCTTTTATCACGACCACATGGACCTGCCGCTCCCGCAGATCGTTCACACCGGTGTTCCGCATCACTACTGGGGCGCCATCCCAGGCGAGTCCGAACGCGAATTTTCAGCGCGGCGCGCCGAGGAGCTTGATCAGCTGATCGAACGCCTAGGCCCGGACAACGTTGGCGCCTTCATCGGCGAGCCGGTGCTCGGCACTGGCGGCATCACACCTCCGCCGGAAGGCTATTGGGAGGCAGTCCAAGCCGTTCTCAAGAACCACGATGTGCTGCTCATTGCAGACGAAGTCATAACCGGCTTTGGCCGGACTGGCTCGATGTTCGGCTCGCATCATTACGGCATTGAGCCAGACCTCATCACGATCGCAAAGGGTCTGACTTCGGCCTATTTCCCACTTTCCGCGGCAATCGTCGGTGAAAACATCTACAACGTCCTGGAGGATGGGGCAGACAAGGTCGGAGCATTCTCTCATGGTTACACCTACTCAGGGCATCCGATCGGGGCTGCCGCAGCCAACGCGGTGCTGGACATCGTTGAGAAAGAGGACCTTCCGGGGAACGCTCGCGAGGTCGGTGCATTCTTCCAAGCGCTGCTGAAGGAGAAATTCGGGCAGTTGCCGATCGTCGGCGAAGTGCGCGGCGTCGGGCTCATGGGGGCAATCGAGTTCGTGACCGATCGGGACAAGAAAAGGCGTTTTGATCCCACGCTCAAGGTTGGTGCACGAATTTCGAAGGCAGCGCGTGAACGCGGTCTTATCGCACGCGCCATGCCGCAGGGTGACATTCTGGGCTTCGCCCCTCCCTTGGTGACAACCAAGGCTGAAGCCGAAGAAATCGTTGGCATCGCCGAAAGTGCTGTGCGCCTCGTTATGGATGAGCTCACGCGAGACCGGCTTAACATCTGAGGCGAACGACAGTGAGCTTGAGATGTCAGGCCGCAGTGAAAAACATGCCCAACGTTCGCAGGCGCAGCCTGGGCGCTCTATCGAGCGGTCACGGTGTGGCGAGGCAAGTAGGGAGAACAAGTGCACTTTGCGGGAGCACCCTCGTCGGAACCCGGCGCGATCGAGCTTTCGACGCAGCTAGCAACGATTTCGCCAGAATGCCGTCGAACACGTCGACAGGCATTTTGCATACTGCTCCGGTCCCCGACGAAGGAGTCGTCGCGCAGTTTCGCATGGTGCCGCTGGAAGCACGACAGATCAGGCTAGGAGAAAGGGAGCCCCGGAAATGCTAGACTCACAGTCTACTTGCCGAAATTTCTGCTTTTACCTCCTACCGGCCTTTTCGCTCCAGGCCTTCTCGTCGGCAGTAGAAGCGTTGATGCTCGCCAACGAGGTGTTAGGGCGGGACGTGTATAGGTGGCAGGTCATTTCAGACGACGGGCAACCTGCATCCTCAAGTTGCGGGCTGTCCGTTTGCGCCGATTCTTCATTGTCCTTCGAACGTGAAAGAATCCGTCGATTGAGCTCAGCACCAGCGGTCGTGATCGTCGGCGGCCGCAATACTCCAAGTCCGCACAAACAGCTTGATGCTTGGGTACGAGAGTGTCGCAACCGCCGCGGCAGCCTCGTAGCGATAAGTAGTGGTACGGTTGTCCTTGCTCGGGCGGGACTTGCAGAAGGGCGGCGCTGCGCGGTTCACTGGGAGCAGTTTCCTACATTCTCTGAGCGGTTCCTAGATGTGGTAGCCACTCAGACCGCGTTCGAGCGGGATGGGGATCTATACACATGCGCCGGGGGGGGCGCCCCCTTTGACATGTTTCTGGAGTTTGTTGACCGCCATCATGGGACGATAGTCGTCAATCGTATTTGCGAAAAAGCTATCGCGTATAGGACCCGTTCGGCGGGTGACCGCCAACGACTGCCTCTTCATTCTCGGGTGCAACTTAACCATCAGGCGGTGATTAAGGTGATCGAGGAGATGGAGGCTAACCTCACGGAGCCAGTGCTATTGGACGAACTTGTGGAGTCAGCCGGCCTATCCCGCCGTCAAATCGAGCGGCTGTTTAGACGGGAACTGGGATGTTCTCCGAGCCGCTATTATTTGGATCTTCGTCTGGAACGTGCGCACCTTCTGCTCATCAGCTCGCGTCTGCCAGTCGTCGAAATCGCGATGGCTTGCGGCTTTGTCTCTGCATCGCATTTCTCAAAAGCGTATCGGGATGCTTACGGATGCGCGCCGCATCAAACACGATTGCCAGTTTACCAACGAGAAAAAATGCGGTCGAACGGGTCGGAAAATAGAATCCGGCAAATCGATCAGAGGCTAAGTAGCGAAAGAAGGCCTAACTGCCATTAGGAGAGCGCGGCAATGTTTCTCCGGGCCGCATGTTTTTCTAGATAGAGCATGGAGCTCCATTTGGTGTCAGAATACCAGCCGGGGAACCAGAGTTCACCGTGACTCCGGCTTTCGATCATCTCTTGACCATTGTCCCGTTGCAAGCCGGCTCGGCCCAGCCGTTACTAGAACTGGCCGCGAACACACTCGCGGCACATAGAATAGGATAGTTCAATATGATCCAATTGCCTTTGCGCTTAGCGAATACCGCAGCAAGCTTTCCGCCATCCGCGCCGAAATGGCGCGCCGCAACCTTGACCTGCTGATTGTCAACGATGTCGCCAACCAGCACTCCATCACCGCCAGTGACGGCTGGTCGTTTTACACGCGCAAATGGTCCTGGTGCCGCTCGCCAGCGAGGAGCCGGTGTGGATCGGTCGCGCCATGGATGCCGCGGGCGGGCTGTTGACCGCATGGATGAAGCCCGAGAACGTTGTCGGATTTCCGGAAGATCATGTCCAGAGGCCTGACCGCCATTCAATGGACTGGATTGCTGCCTGGATCGAAAGAAAGGGCTGGGTACGCGGCAATACGGCATCGAGCTCGAGGCCTACTACTATTCCGCTAAGGCGCACGCGAGTCTGACCGCGGGCCTGCCCAATGCCATCTTCCACGATGCCGACCTTCTGGTGAACTGGATCCGCAGCGTCAAGTCGGACGCCGAGATCGGCTATCTCCGCAAAGCCTCGCGCCTTGCCGAGGCGGCGGTCACCGCGGCCTATGATGTGATTGCGCCAGGTATGCGCGAGTGCGACGCAGTCGCCAAGCTCCAGGCCGCCCAGATAGCCGGCTCGCCGGATTTCGCTGGTGACACCACTGCCCTCCTGCCGACCATATTGGGCGGCGAAAACGCCTCGGCGGCGCATATCATGTGGAGCGACCGCCGCTTTGGCGACAAGGAAACCGTCGCACTCGAACTCGCCGGGGTTGTGCGCCGCTACGCCGCCGGGCTGGCGCGGACGCTTCAGCTGGGGGCCATGCCTGCCAAGGTCAACGACACCGGCAGGGCCGTGCTGGAAGGCATGGAGGCCGTCCTCGCTGCGATCAAGCCGGGTGTTGTGGCGCAAGACGTCGAGGCGAGCTGGCGCAAGGTCATCCAGCGTTACGGCCCAGAGAAGAAGTCCCGCATCGGCTATTTCATCGGGGCCGCTTATCCGCCAGACTGGGGTGAACACACGATCAGCCTGCGCCAGGGCGACAAGGCGATTTTGAAGCCGGGCAACGTCCTTCATTCCATCCTCGGTATGTGGATGGATGGCTGGGGCATCGAATGAGCGAAACTATCCTCGTCACCGCCGACGGCTGCGAAACGCTGACCAGCTTCCGGGGAGAGATCCATGTCAAATGCTGATACCGGCAAGGTATTGATGGATGCCGCGCTGGAGCGCCGGATGAGCCACCTCCACCGCAATCCGGAGCTCTCGAACGACGAGAGCGAGACCCAGGCCTTTCTGAGACAGGTGCTGGAAGACGCCGGGCTGAGCGGAATCAGGCCCGGCCGGCTTCGGTCTCGCCCTCGATATTGTCGGTGCGGCCAGGTCGCTCGAACCGCAAAATCGTGATCCGTGCCGACATCGACGCGCTACCGATCACGGAAAGCCTCGGGCGTGCCGTACAGCTCTGAGCGTCCGGGCGTCATGCACGCCTGCGGCCACGACGCTCATACAGCGATCGGCTATGCGGCCAGCGTTCTTCTGGAGCGCCAGAAGCAGTCGTTTTAGCGGCACCGTCAGAATCTTATTCAGCCCGCGGAAGAGGAGGAACCGCTCGACGGCCGCCGAGTCATAGAGGAAGGGCTGCTGGACGACGTCGACGCGGCGATCGGCATCCAGGTCGATCCCTATACCGCGACCGGAAAGATAGCGATCGGCGCGGGGCCGTACACGCTTGCCTGCGATATTTTCGACATCACCATCACCGGCAATTCCGCGCATGCGGCAAAACCGTCCGAAGGCGCCGACGCCATCGCCATCGCCTGCTCGATAGTGATAGAGCTGCAGAAGATCGTGTCGCGCGAGATCGACCGTATTGACCCGCTGGTCGTCTCTATCACCGGCATCGCAGGCGGCGGCGGCACTTACAATGTGGTCGCCGCCGAGGCGAGGCTGAAAGGCGCAGTGGGCATGGAGCGACCCGCCAGCATGCGAGGAAGAGGTTGCTGCAGATCGCGGAGGGCGTCGCTTCAAGTGACAATGCCGGTGCGGAGGTGGACCTGAGGCCTGGTGAACCACCGGTCATCAACGACCTTGACGTGGTCGAGATCATCCGCCGAACCGGTGCCGGCCTGCTGGGGCAGGACAATATGCTGAATGCGCCGGGCTGGACCGCAGCCGATGATTTCGCCTTCTACAGCCGGAAGTGCGCGTCAGTCTATTTCCGGCTCGGCATCCGCAACGAGGAGGTCGGAGCGGTCTATCCACTTCACAATCCGCGATTGCGAGTCGATGAACAGGCGCTGTCGACAGGCGCTGGTGTTCTCTGCAACGCTGCCCGAAATTTCTTGATGCCGGTAGTGCTAGCCCGCCGGAATAAGCATTGCGGCCCAGGATACCCCCTCGCCTAATTCCCTTGTATTGACTACAACCACTTCGCGGCTCGTGCGTGACAATGCTGACGGGCTCCGCCGATCGGCTGAAGCCGCATGTGCTGCCGCGAGGTGCAGCAAACCTTGCGACAGTAACTTCTCGAATTCAGGTGGAACAATGGAACTTCAGAAGTTGGCTGTAGAGCAAAATGGAGGGTTGACAGCTTCGCTCTGATCGATGTGAATGGCATGCGCTGCATTGTGCAGCAGGTGGAAATCCGAATTCCTGATCAGCCTTGCCAGCTTCAGCCCTTGTTCCGGCGTTACGGTTGGGTCGTCCTTGGACCAGATAATCAACGTCTCGGACTGAAGCCGATCAAGGTAAGGGAAGATGTATCTTTGTTGTAGCGCAACTAGAGGCGCATATTGGTTTCTTCTTCGGGCAGCTCCTGGAATAACTCCATTGTCCGATGGCCGCAGCTCGCCCACAGGCCTCTCGCTTCGCGTCTTCCACATCCTGCCCACAGGCGCGGGGGCCTTTCCACCATCTACTAACGTATTCCTGTTCGTTCGGCATCGGTCCCGAATAGTCGCAGGCCTGCTGGCAGGTCTGCATCCAAGCATCGTCACGGTCGTCTCCAAGCGCTGGTGATACGGAGTTGGCGGTCAGCAGCACGAGCTTGGAAACAATGTCGGGACGCACAATCGCGACCCGCGCGGCGACGAATGATCCTTCTGAATTACCCACCAACGTGATCTGCTTCAATCCCGCGCTTCGGTGAAGCCAAGCACGTGATCCACACGACCCAGGTGGTTGATGTATTGTGATCAGCGGGATAATCCGTCCCACCGAAGTGGAGCTGGGAAGCCGCGACCACTCTAACTGGTCGGACAGCCGTTCAACTGCCGCACAAAGGAACTCTTCCCTCCGCGACGAATCTCCCGTGTAGACATACAATGGGCTCCCGGCTCCGGCCTCGCAATATGAGGTCGCGATATCGCCAACGGATATGCGGTGTTGAGTAATCATTGGTTTTCTCGCGAGCGGACCGCTTACTTGTGAGGATACCAGCGTCACTGGGACGCCTTTGCGCAATCATCTTCTATCAGCGAGACAAGGCATCTCGCTATTGCAATTAGACGACCGAAAGGCGCGAACTGATGAGCAGCAAAACGGAAGAACTGGCCGGGATCAGGTCGGCTTGTAACACCTGCGCGGATGGGGCGATGTCAGCAGCAGCAAGGGCCGAGCGACGGCTTATAGCGAGACATGGCAACATCCGTCTCAATCACACCGCCTGAACTCAGTGAGCCGCGCCGCCGTTTACGGCCGGGGTGAGAATGGCGTGGTCGGGCTTCTACCGTCCCCCAATCTAAGGCGGCGCCGTTATTTCGCCTCCAGTACGGCGCTGAGGAACTGCCGCGTCCGCTCGTTCTGCGGATTGCCTAAGAGCTGGTCGGGCGGGCCCTGCTCGATGATCTCGCCGTCGTATAAGAAACAGACCCGGTCGGAGAATTCCTTTGCGAAGCCCATCTGGTGCGTGACCATCAGCATAGTGAGGTCATGCTCGGCGCCGAGCTTGCGGATGACGCTGAGCACCTCCCCGATCAGCTCCGGATCGAGCGCCGATGTCACTTCGTCGAACAGCATTACCTTGGGCCGCATGGCCAGCGCACGAGCGATCGCCACGCGCTGCTTCTGTCCCCCGGAAAGTTGGATCGGGAAGTGATTCTTCTTTTCGCTGAGCCCCACCATCTCGAGCAGGTCGGCGGCGCGCGTCTCAGCTTCCTTCTTCGGTAGCCCGAGCACGGAAACCGGCGCCTCCATGCAGTTTTGCAGCGCGGTCATGTGCGGGAAAAGATTAAAGTGCTGAAAGACCATGCCGATCTTGCCGCGCACCCGCCTGAGATGCCGATCGCTCGCCAGCACCATCTGCCCCCTCTTCTGCACGTGCGTCAGCGGCTCACCGTCGACCCATATCACCCCCCCGTTGATGCGCTCGAGCGTCATCAGCATGCGCAGCACCGTGGTCTTGCCCGACCCAGAAGGGCCGATGATGCTAACTTTCTCGGCGCGGGCGATGTTGAGATTGAGTTTGTTAAGCACCGTCAGCTCGCCGTAGCGTTTTGTGACGTTCTCGAAGCGGACGATGGGTTCGTTCATGACCTTCCCCTTGCACGGGATGTCGGGATTGTCCGGCACGGTCATCGCCCCATAGCGTTTTGGGATGTTATCGAATCTGATTCCCGGCTCTTTCACGACGGATCTCCTACTGCAAATGATAGCGGCGGTTGAGCCACAGGCTAACCAATTGCAGAATGGCGGAAGCGACCAAGCTGAACACGAGAAAGAAGAAGCCGGCCATGATTATGGCCTCGGTATAACGGTAGTGCTCGGCCCCGAACTTCTTCGCCTGCTGCAACATCTCCAGGATCGCGACGGCCGCTAATGTCGGCGTTTCCTTGAACATACCGACAAAGTAGTTGCCCAGGCCGGGCACGATGGGCGGGATTGCTTGCGGCAGGATGATGGCGTGCCAGGCTCGTTGCCGCGACAGGTTGAGAGCCGTGCAGGCCTCCCACTGGCCTTCTTTCACCGCCAGGATGCCGGCACGATACACCTCAGAGCAATACGTCGCGTAGTGGATGCCGAGCACGCCGATACCAGCCATCCAGGCGGGGATGACGATACCGTACTGCGGTCCCACGAAATAGATGAAGAAAACCTGCAGCAGCAGCGGCGTGGAGCGGATGAACTCCACGATTTCCGCCAGGGCTTTGGACACGTAGCGGTTCGGCGACTGGCGGATCAGCGCCAAGACCAGGCCCAGCACTAGCGCGATCGCGAAGCCGAGCAGTGTAGCCTGAACCGTGATAATCGCGCCGCGGCAAAGGTACGGCAACGCTTCCCACACGTAGGTCCAGTCCCATGTGTTCATGACAGCACTCGCCGCACGAAGCCACTTGATAGGCGACGCTCCAGCCATCGCACGAAAGGCGTGATCAGGGCGCGTGCGATTACGTAGTATCCAAACAGTGCCACCGCGAAGAACAGCAGGTAGTTGCCGGTGGCGTCGGCTGCCAGCTTGGAGGCGGCAGTAAGCTCGGTGATGGTGATGAAGAAAATGAGCGAGGTCGACTTAAGCAGCTCGATCAGCAGGTTGCCCCAGGGCGGCAGCATGATCCGGACCGCCTGCGGCAACACGATGCGGCGCATCATGGTCAGCCGTGGGAAGTTGAGCGCGATGCAAGCTTCATACTGGCCGCCGTCGACGGCCTGGATGGCGGCGCGCACCAGCTCGGCGCCGTAGGCGGAGACGTTCATGCCGATGCCAAAGATGGCGACGGTCCACGGCGCTAGGGCGACGCCGAAGATCGGCAGCACAAAGAACATCAAGTACACCTGCACGAGGAGCGAAGTTCCGCGGAAGAATTCGATATAGCCAACCGCAAACCAGCGCAGCGGCCAAAGGGGAGAGACCCGGAGTAAGCCGGCGATCAGCCCGAGTACGATCGCAACCAGAGATGCGCCGACGGTTATGATAAGCGTGGTCATAGCGCCCTTGACGAGCGACGCCGCGCTGAAGCCAAGCGCCAATTCATTCATGTCCTTGCTCTCCGCCGAGCGCCTGCCCGGCCAAGACCGGGAGGCGCTAAGGTGTGGAAGACGGCTGAAGCCGGGCCTTACCCCTTGCAGAGCTCGGCGGTCGTGGTGGCGTCCGGAAGGTGGATTTTGGTGTAGCCGTATTTGCCAACCAACTTCATCATCTCGTCTGAGCCGATATAGTCCTTCAACGCCTTGTTGAAGGCGTCGACCTCAACCTGCTGATTGGGCAGGAAGGCGATACCGGAGTAGCCGGGCTTTTCCGACGGGCTGAACGGATCGGCCATTTCGACGCTGGCGTCCTTGTCGGCGAGGTGCTTCACGGTGAAATAGAAGGCCGAGCCCCCTGCCGCGCGGCCGGCTTTCACCGCCTGCAGGATTTCGGCCGGGCCGGCGACCTGCATGATACGATTTTCCGGAATGCCGCCGTTTTTGGCGGTCTTAACCGTCTCGTAGCCGGCGGCGGTGACCAACGTTAGACCCTTGTCACGGATATCGCCGAAGGAGTGCAGATCTTCAGGGTTGCCCTTCGGAACAAGCAGGCCCTCGGTAAACTTTCCGATCGGTTCGGAGAACAGCACGTTACGGCAGCGCTCGGGCAGGATGTACATGCCGCCAGTGATGATGTCGAAGCGGCCCGCCTGCAGGCCAGGAATGAGCGACCCCCATTCCGCGACAATCGGCTCGACCTTGGTCGTGCCGAGCTTCTTAAGGATGTTGAGCGTGATGACGTTGAAGAAGCCGAGCGGCTCATTGCTTTTGCCCGGGTAGGCCGACGGAGGAGTGTTGGAGAATCCGATCCGGATCGTCCTTCCGCTCTTGATCTTCTCGAGTAGTGTCTGCGCCAAGGCGGAACCGGCGAACCAGGCGGTTGCCAGCGCCGCCACACCCAAAGCAGCCGTACCCTTCAGAACAGCGCGCCTGAAAACATCACCCCTGTGCTCAACGCATTGCCACTTGTTCATAAGTAATTCCTCCGTTCCTTCTAGCCGCTGGCCACACCAGCACGCACCGTGAGCGAATTCATATCCATCCGTCGAGATAGACTACCAGTTATGATGCGGGTCCCTTGCTATGCGAGCTTAATTGCGCCTCGGTAAACCGGGTTAGATCCAACTTGCCCACCGTTGATACCGGGCCACTCAGTGTCCACTTCGCGCTCATTCCAATATGAAAAGTTGACGCGGCGCCTTTGTAAGAACCTCGACGCCGGATTCGGTGATGCGAATGCTTTCGCTAAGCACATAGCCGAAGTCCTCCTCGACCCAAGAACCTAGGTGCAAGTGGAAGGTCATGTTAGGCTCAAGAACCGTGGTATCGCCCAACTTGAGGCTGGTCGTATTTTCCATCCAGTTGATACCGATGGAGTATCCGGCGCGCGACCGCTTCTTGAACCCGTGCTTCTCAGTCGTGCTGTGAATCACTTTGGCCACTTCTCCGCTCACGGCGCCGGCGCGGATTACATTCAGCCCCGCCTCGAGGCCGGCGAGTTGGGCTTCATGGATACGCAGCAAGCGGTCGGACGGTTTGTCCAGGATATAGGTCCGGCAGATCGGAGCGTGGTAGTCATGTCGGACGCCAGCTATTTCGAGATTGACCTGTGAACCTTCCCGGAGGGTGTCCTCGCTCCAGGTGGTATGCGGATTTCCAATTCGAGACGTGGCGCTGAGGAAGGGCGTTGCGATCCAAGTTCCGGGCTTGCCGTTCGCTCCACGGGCGAGCGTCCCGACAATTTCGGCGATGGCATCTGCCTCCCGCATGCCGGGGCGCATAACTTCGGCCGCCCTGAGCACACCTGCGTCCGAAATGGCAGCCGCTTCGCGCATGACGCTAATCTCAAGATCCGACTTAAGCGTGCGGATTCGGGGTACCACGGTCGAAAAGTCATGCATGCGGGCCTGCGGCAAACGGCACCTGAACTTTTCACCCGAGTAGAGCGTCAAGTTGCACAGCTCGAACCCAATGCTGCACTGCCCCAGTCCCTGATCCAACAGGAAGTCAATCACCGCATCGTGACCATCCTTGTCCGGGTCACCCATCAAATCTTCTGAGTAGCCTATGATGTTGTCACGTGCCATGAACGTTTCCTGGACGGCGGCAGCAACGTCCATCCAGCGCAGGATGAAGACCGGCTCTTCCCGCGAGGCCAGGATGACAAGACCACGTGCGTCATAAGAGCGAGCAACCGACCCCGTGAGGTAAGTTATATGTGCGTTGTCTGTGATGACAACCGCCGCGACATCACGCTCAGCCATCCTGGTTTTCACCGCGTCAATCCTGCACATATATTCCGAGCGCGGGAATACCTGCGGGCCTTTGAATACTTGCATTACCAACTCCTATGACGTGCCTCAGAGTGTGTCTGGCCATGGCTCGTGCGCCTTTCACTGGATGAGCACAGCCCTACATTGCCATCGATCTCGCCTTGCAATTCAACAGATGGACACGGACTTACTCTCCGCAGCAACACTTGCGGACTGGCTGAGCATTACATGCAATGACGGTCGACCATGTCATTTTGCGCGCCTCTGCTTCCTGGTGCTCGATGGTTGCGAGATCCGGATGCCGACGTTTCTGGTCTGAACGTAGCCATCCAGTGCTTCCCCACCCTTCTCCCTGCCGTAGCCGGACTGTTTTACTCCACCGAACGGCGTCTCGACGCCGCCGACGTACCAACCGTTCACGTACACTTGGCCAGCCCAAAGCAGATCGGCCGTCCAGAGGGCTCGGTCAATATCCCGCGTGAACACGCCCGCAGCCAAGCCCAGATCGGTGCCGTTCGCGAGATCGACCGCCATTGCCGGATCATCGAACGCAGTGACGGCAAGAACAGGGCCGAAAACTTCTCTCTGGAAGAGGCTAGTCTCTTGCCCAACATCGGCAAAAACCGTGGCCGCCATGAAATAGCCGCTCCGCTCAGAAACTGCAGTTCCGCCGGTCACAAGCCGTGCCCCTTGCGAGAGGGCTATCTGGCAGGCTCGTTCGACTCCGTGTCGCTGCTTTTGCGAGATCAAGGGGGTGATTTCGAAGTTCTCGCGTCCTGGACCAACCGACATTCCTTCGACGCAGACCTTCACTTTCTCTACTAGTTCGTCGGCAATAGAACGTTCCACAAGCAGTCGAGTAAGGTTATTGCAATTCTGGCCGGCATTTAGAAAGCTCCCGATGCGCACCGCTTCTACAACGCCGTCAAGATCGGCATCAGAATACACAACCGCAGCCGACTTGCCTCCCAGTTCCATGATACAGGGCACTAGACGGTCCGATGCGTTCTTGAGGACCATCCGCCCGGTTGCCATCGAGCCCGTGAAGACGATGTGACGAACATCGGGATGGTTGATCAGCGACTGGCCTGCCGTTTGCCCGTAGCCGCTGAGCACATTGACTGCCCCGGCAGGCAGCCCCGCGGTCTCGCAGGCGCGTGCGATTTCAATTCCGGACAGCGGAGCCAGTTCGGGTGACTTCACCACCACGGAGTTGCCGGTTGCGATGGCGCACGCCAACGAACGCGCCGTCAGCTCTAGTGGACCGTTCCACGGGACGATCTGGGCGGACACGCCGAAAGGACTTCTGATAGTGTAGTCGACTAAATTGGCCCCACGCGGGATCGAACGACCTTCGAGCTTGTCGGCCAGGCCACCATAGTACCTCAGGTATCTAATGGCGGTTCGAACTTCGTCATGGGCGAGATCCAGCGCCTTCCCCGTCTCGGCGCAATTAATTGTCGCGATCTGCTCGCTTCGGGCTTCGAGTGCGTCAGCAACGCGAAACAGCATTCGTCCACGATCATAGGGGTGCATATCTATCAGAACGCGGTCGCGAAAGACGCGATGAGCGGCAGCAACGGCGACTTCGACATCTTCTGGCCCTGCTTCTGCTACGACGGCAATCGTTTCGGCATTCGAGGGGTCATCGACCTCGATCCGTGTACCGGACAGGGAATCCCGCCACTTGCCATCGATGTAATTTCTGATCACCTCTGCGTTGGCCATTCTAGCCCTCTTTCGACATCTCATCGGCGCGTGCCGCTGCTTGACGTAGTGACCTCCTCGGGCGGATTGGGTTGACGCCCGATGGCATTGAAGGCCTTGGCTTAACCTTTACGCCGGTCACGATCGACAAGGGTGGCCGCTACACGTGGAGAGCGCTTTGCGTTGCCTGAAGCTCATCCGCACGTTAGGTCGGTGAGAGGCACTGGTATCGCCGCGCATCATCTTCGCGCTCATTCGATGAATTTGACCGTTGAAGGATAATCCGAGATATTCTTATAGCGATGAGTAATTTCTTCGTCCACGATTATGTCTTTTATTGCGACAAGACTCGCCCACGCGCCGGCGTCTCCATCAGTCCAGATTGTTTCTGCGTTTGGGTTCGAGGAATGATTCACTAATGAGATGAAACCGAAGACAACGTAACCTATCACCCTATTAGATCCTTCTCGCTGGCCAAGATCATCTCTCACAAAGTAATATTCGAGCAATCCTGTACTATTCAAGATTTTTGCTTCATCGCTTTCGAATCCCCATGTCGGGGCGCGATCAATTACATCCCCCGCCTTGAATTGAACATTTGCAAACACGCCGCGACCTTTGCAGGGAACGTTTTTAATATACACTGCATTGCAACGATCAAAGATCCTGTCGACCATCTCTGGTTCCTCCTTGGTGATGGAACGTTCCTCACGTTGTGTTCACTAGGGCGAGTCGCAGCTCCCGGCCCGCTTTAGCTGCCTTCAAAGAAGTCGACGACGAGGGGCGATCCGCACTCCGCCTAGGAGGATCGCTGTGTCAGGCGCGGCAAATCCAAGTTTCACTATCGGCACCATGCCTCTCATACGGGCTACCTCACAACGACGCAGCTCCTCGCTAAAAAAGCCGACACATTGCTGGGACGACAGCGCGTCTTCTGCCGGACAAAGCCAAGGCACTATGTAGTCCGTATTCCTCTTTGGTGAGACCTACCAAAACGCGTGGGTGATTCTCAGGTCCGTAAGACTTATCGTGCTGACGCACCGGCTTCTGACCGTCCCTGTCGCTGGCCTCGCATGGACACCTCGAAACCTGACTTCGATTCTCTGCGCCGGTGATTTGCGTTAAGGCGGCGGACGGGGACAGGTTGAGTCCATGGCTGCTCTAGAGAAAAGGGCCTCAACGCGAGGAACTGGTAAATGAGTGATCACATTACAATTCTTGTCGCATCAAAATACATCTCTCTGCTTGATCACGCAGCTCGCAATTGTGGTTTGCTATTCAGGATGGGTGAGAATTTCGAGGAATACGCTGAGATTACTGCGAGCATTGCCGGAAAGGCCCGCACAGACCCGAACTTCCGCCCAGATTGTTCTCAGCTTGTCGGTGGTCGTGCGTTTTGGATCGTCGGAGAAGACCGATCTGGCAAAGTAGCGCATGTTCAGGCACTTCGCGTGGACGATTTGACGACCACCAACTTGGCTAGACACCTAGAGTCATTGAAAGCCTTCTACGCAAATCCAAAGAGCCTCGCCGGCTCAGGCTCCTCATGCATTTGCCGGGCACCCACCGCTCAAAAGATAACTCGACTAGTAGCTTATCACGGCGATATATGGCTCCGACAGGATTTTAGGGGGCAGGGGTTATCGAGAACGTTTGCGGGTATTGCATTTGGGCTGGCGTGGGTGAAATGGTCACCCGATTTCATTTATGCCCTTGTCCCTACTTGGTCAGTTGAGAAGGGCGTTGCCGATCAGTATGGCTATCTCCACCGAGAGGCGAACGGGGCCATTTTGAGTTTACCTGACCGAGGAATCGAAGAGGATGATTGGCTTGTTTGGCTAACGCGACGCGAATTGTCCCGGCTCATTAAAGTCACCGTGGCTAAGGCGCTAGAGCCTTCTGCTGTTGAGCACACGCGTAGCCGGCATTCCTAAATAAGAGCTAGCACATTCTTGCGGAGTGAAGATCTCGAGAAGCTGGACGATCCACGAGGACAATTTCGACCGTGCAGGTGAGCGGCCGCAAGGTCCCTGGTCGGCGAAGACCTGCTGGGGTCAGATCGGGCGAATATTTAGAGAGGCGGATCAAGTGCGCTCCCAGCTTGCGGGTGTCGTGGCGAACGGCCTGTCCGTTGTGCGAGCATCCAGCCGATGCCCGACTGCCTGGCCGAAGTAACCGGACACGTCGATATTTTGCCCTCCTCCATGAGATCGAACAGCTTGTCGCCTTCGCCCAGCGGATCGCCCGCTGCAAGGTAGGCTAGATCCTCCAAGAAGCGAACCAGCATTTCGAGGATCGCGTTACGATTGTGCAGACACATGTCGTGCCACGTTCCGGGATTGGAAGCGGCGGGGCGAGTGAGATTGCGGAAGCCGGAGGCGGAATATTTGATGACGTTGCTTTTGTAACCGTTCCCAGGTCCTCCGCCGTGCCGACGATGATGTGCGGCAGGTGCGAGACGAGGGCCAAGGTTATGTCGTGGTGCTGGGGGCGCCCATTGTGCCAATGTTGGCGCGGCAGCCCCGCCAGAATTCGGAGAGCTTCCGCGCTCCGTGAGGTCGGTATCTTCCAGCGGCGTTAAAATGCACCAGCGGTTCTCGAACAGATCGGCAAACCTCACGCACTGACTTCTCCGTGTGTCAGCGGATGCCGGGGATGAAGTATACGCCCTCCGGCACGAAGGGCTGCATCTGACCCATCGCGGAGACCTTGGCGCAGCCGACTTCGGTGGGGATAGCGCCCTCCTTAAGCGCCGGCTCGAGGTCGGCCCGCACACCGCTTCCTTCGCATCCGTCGCATAGGCATCACGAGCTTCAGCTCCTCGGCGCGTCGGGTCTCGATGTCCGACTTGCGATGGCGATGTGGTCGGCCAACCGCTCGCGGCAGATGACCCGCGCCAACGAAGAGCCTATCGGGCCGATGCAGACCAAGACGATCTTCCAAACAAACGTTTCGACTCCGCCGCATCGCGATCAACCTTTTATTTTTGCTGATTCTCGACCGGTCGCCAACTACTAACGTCTGGTGTGGAATCATGCGTTGCGAGGAGGCAATTTGCGGAAGTCGCACCCGCTACCGTTGGCGGGGGCATAAACAGATGGAAGCGAGGGACCGGCTTTGCTATTTGACTATATAATCGTCGGCGGGGGCTCCTCCGGATGTGTCATAGCGAACAGGCTATCGGCCAACGGAAGTCGCGTCCTGCTCATTGAGGCTGGTCCTGACTTTTCCCCAGATGCCATCCCTGATGATATCCTCGATGGCAACCCTACGAGGGCTTACTACAATCCTCGTTATCAGTGGCCCTCACTCAACGCGACCATGGTGCAGGATGTCAGCAGGGGCGCCCACTATGAGCAAGCCCGTGTCATAGGCGGCGGCTCTAGCATTAATGCACAGGTGGCTAATCGGGGAGCCCCCTCGGACTATGACGAGTGGGCGTCTTTCGGTGCGACGGGCTGGGATTGGGCAGGTGTCCTTCCATACTTCCGTCGGCTTGAGTGCGACTTAGACTTTGACAATGAATTTCATGGCAACAACGGTCCACTGCCGATTAGCCGCGTGCGTAAAGCAGAATGGTCTGGCTTTATACGCGCTGTATCGACGGCTTTTGAAGACAGCGGTATACCGTTCCGGCCAGACTTTAACAGCGGGTTTGGCGATGGCCACTCAGTTGTACCATTGACGAACCGCAACGGTCGTCGCGTCTCAGCTGCGATGGCCTATTTGTCGGAGAGCGTCCGAGCTCGGCCCAACCTGACAATCATGCCCGAGACCACGGTCGTACGGTTAACCTCTTCAGCTCGTCAAATAACTGGCGTGGAGACCGAAAGTAAGAATGGGCGGCCCTCCTATCGCGCATCAACGGTGGTCCTATGTGCCGGGGCCATTCATTCACCTGCCTTACTGATGCGATCCGGGATCGGTCCAGCTGAGCAGCTAATAGATCTCGGCATTCCAATGGTCGCAGACATAAAAGGCGTCGGGAAAAATCTTCAAGAGCATCCCGGGGTCGCCATCTCAGCGTATCTGAGCCCGGACGATCGCATGGCGGCTAACGCGACCGGCTATATTCAGATGCATGCTCGTTACTCGTCCGGCTTCGAGGGCTGCCCGTCAACAGATATGGCCATCTCAGCCCTCGCAAAGTCTGCGTGGCATCCGATCGGCAGGCGCCTTGGCAGCTTGGCTTTTTGGGTCAACCGGGTCTACTCAACAGGAACGGTTTCGCTCAAGAATTCATCTCATGCTACCGAGCCCGAGGTGAATTTCAATATGTTGAGCGACAAACGCGATGCTGAGCGACTGAAGGAGGCGTTTCGGTTTGTAGCGCATCTGCTAGAGCACAAAGCGCTGGTACCGGTCGCGCTCGATCCGTTTCCTTCTGCCTGGACTGGGCGAGCAAAGCGGATCAGCAAGTACAGTCGCCTCAATTTGGGGCTCACCTCCATTGTCGCCACACTTATGGATAGTTCCCCGTGGTTGCGTCGAAACCTCATAAGGTCTGCGATCGCCGATGGTCACACCATATCAACCCTTCTCCAGAGCGATGAGCTTCTTGATCAATTTATACGCCAGAATGTCTTTGGAAATTTCCATCCGACTTCAACTTGCCGGATGGGACCTGCTATGGACCCAAGTAGTGTTACGGACTCGTTCGGTCGCGTCCACCGAGTGGCGGGCCTGAGAGTTGCCGATGCGTCGGTGATGCCATTCTGCCCTCAAGCGAACACGAATATCCCAACAGTTATGGTCGCCGAAAAGATTTCAGACGCGATGCTTAATGAGCGTTAATGGAGGCGTGGGTGCCGTACCCGTTAGTGTCGCAATTTGGTGGCGCAGTCTCCGGTAGGTTGAATGCGATGAGGTCCAAACCCTGGCGTCATAGGATTGGTGGCCAGCCTGTGACATCTGGCGATTTTTTCGCATCGAGCCTTAGCGGTCGCCATGAACGCCCAGAACGTCTTTCGGCCCCAGCACGGTCTCGGTCTGGATGCGCCGTTTGAACTTTTGGTGCTTGGTGCCGACGTTTTTGGGGTCTCGACCCGGGGCCCGACTTTCTTGGAAGAAGAGGAACGGGAAGCCTCCGGAGGCCTGGCCAACCCCATCCGATATCAGATTTAAGCCCAGCCGTAGTTACCACGTACCATGCGACACCTCACGATTGTTGAAGAAAGAGCCGATTCGGCGCATAACTTTTACCTTTCCGACCATTATAACAATAAGGGAGTTGCCGGGACAGAGATTCGGGCGTTCCCCCGATTGGTCTTGTTGCATTGTGGAAAGGTTCCTAGCGGGCTTCCTGGACAGTCACCGGCAGACCTGCCTCAGGCTGGCCAAAGGTCATGCAGAACTCTGGGAGTTGCAGCCTTAGCCACTTCGATCTCTGCTGCAGACAAACGGTCCGCCAATTGTCCTAGGACCGAACGGGCGACCTCTTCCGGATCCACTGCCGGGTCGCGGTGGACGCCGTCGTGGATCCGGTCGAGAAACGAGTTCCGGTTTCTGGCTATGGCGCGGCGGCCGGGGTGCCAACTCTCGTAGTAAAAGCCGCGCAGTAACGCTGGCAGCTGCGCACCCATATACACGGCCTCGTCGCGACCCAGGCAGTCGCGCAGCGCATGCAGCGTTGCAATCAAAGCCAGGAAAGCCCGCTCGCGATCATGCCAACGAAGTCTCCACACCAAATCGCTGATCCAATTCTGGGTCGTCTGCAACGCATAGGTGAGATCATGATCGACGAGCATGAGTATTTTTCTGTTCTTGAAGATTGTTAGCGCAGCGAGGAACACAATGGCTTCCGTGCGCCAGCCGCCGCGCTATACGCGCGACGCGCAACGGATAAATTTTGGGCGAGTCTTTTTGGCGTATCAGCCGAGGTGCCCGGCCCGTAGCCATGGAGTTACACACCCCGAGAACACCGGACACTACTGCAACTCTCGCGCGCGTCCGGCGCCATTCCCGGTTTCGACTGACTCGTAATTGCGCAGCATCATTTCCGAAACGCTGAACGCGTGCCCTTCCCGCGAAGTCAGGCGCGCGTCGACGTCGGGATAGATAAAGAATGGAAGCGAAATTCGGTCGGTCAGACCATTGTGCGCGACTTGATGCGGCGTACTCTTGAAGCGGTCGTCGCTCAAAGCTTGAAGCATATCGCCCAAATTGACAACGAGACTGTCGGGTAGGCTCGGCACTGGCACCCAGCGCTCGCGCAACCACACCTGCAACGACCGGGTGGGGAGTTCCTCCTGCAGCAGCAGCGTGAAGAAGCCACCATCGGTGTGCTTGGCGCACGTGCCCCCGCGAGCTGGATATCGAATTACGCGTTGCTCGAGCGTCGGCGGGCTGAAGTACCGTTGGAACCAGCCCTGTTCCATGCCGATCACGTCGGCAAGCGCGGTTCCGAGGTGCGGGACGACTTCGCGGAGCACGGTAGCCTGCAAGGCAAGCAGGCTTCGCGCGAAACCAGGTGCTAAGGCCTCATCCGGAAACAGCGTGCTCCCACCAAACGGACGGCGGTCGCCTTCGTTGTCGATTCCGAGATCGAACACTTCCTTCGGATCGCGGCCAGCGTCGGGATGTAGGATTTCCCCGTGCAATGGACTGTATCCACGGGCGATAGTGGGATAGATTCCCTGAGCGGCGTGACCAAAGCGCTCCTTCATTGACTGTGGCAACGCGAAGAACCGCCGGGAGGCCTCGATCGCTTGCGCGATCTGTTCTTTCGGGATGCCATGGTGGACAAGGTAGAAGAACCCGTAATCCTCGCATGCCATGCGTAAGCGCTTGCACTCTTCAGGCCGCGTTTTATCGGCCGCCAGATTTTCAAGTGATATTTGTGGTAGTGTGGTCATAGTTGTTCATCCTTGGTCCATTGTCCTGTGAACTTCGTCCCAAACTCAGTATTCCAGCAGTAGATCGGCGGTCGATTCGACAGTGTCCCGGCACAACGTGCTCACATCCTTGGAGAGCGACGCCGCCGCGAACCAGCTCGCGCAACCAATCAGCCCGGACGTCGCTGCGCGAAAAACGCATCCACCCGACGTAATCCAGGCCGGTCTATCAGGAACGACGCTGACTTGGACATGGCGGTTGCGGCGCGTTTCCTTTCAGGCCATCTACGATAAAGCGTACTTCCATTGTTTACGCACATGATGACTTCCACCATCCGCCGGAATGTATATGGGCGCCCTCGGCATCTCTACCTATATATCCACCGAATATCCGGCTTTATCAATACAACGTATGATAAGAATTTGTTGCAAAGGATTAAATCCAGCCCGCCACTGCTTAACATTTTTTATTTTGCGGTCCGGTTTCAGAGGGTAAAGGGATCTTCCTAGTAATGACCAACGACAGCCTGGCAGGGTTCACCGACTCTTAGCCAGAACTCGCTCGATGTCGTAGCTTCCCAGGATCTGCACCTCACAAAAGATTGTGTAGTGCCCCCGAAGGCCTCAAGGCGGCCGTCAGCAAGGCTCTGTCGGAGACGATGGCAACCTGCGCGTCCACTTCATGCGAAGGGTGCTGAAGCCTCCCGGCAACGAATTCGCCCTGCCACTACTTCTCGCGGAGCCTCACGGCCATGACCGACGATACCTTGCTGCCGCTCTAATTCCAGACGTTACGCGCAACAAGATCACAGCTCCGTTCAATGGCGGACGCATCACCTCGGATGGGGGCGTCATGTGGCCGCGGCCGAGCGAGGGCTTGCAACTGGCCGACAGACTATCCACTGCGATCCAGAATTCGCCCGATCCACAGCGGGTGACGCACGCCATGGCCGACATTCTGCGCCGGCATCTTTGCGACCGCCTGCGGCTACGAGGATGCCAACGACCTCGATTGACTGCGCCCCGACCCGGCCTTCAAGCTTGCCTGCGGACGGCCGCCCGACAGCGAGATTGATCTGTGCTCGCAGCAGACCGCTCGCTCCTAGAGAACCTGCCAGACCTGCGCACCGTCATCGGGCTCGGGCGGGTGCTGGTCGATCTGTGGCCGTCGAGCTATGCCGCGCCCAAAAGCGTGACGCTCGACATCGCCGCTACGCTTGATGTCGTTCACGCCATTAGCAGCTCTCGCTCTCCAATGCCCATTATGCCTAGCGCTGCTCCTGCCGACCCACATCTGTGACGCCGCGCCCGCCGTGCATCCTGTCTGCTGGCAAGACACCGGCAAGGAGATCCGCGGCCATCTGCGCCCTTGTCCAGCGCATCCGCGCGAGCCGGCCGGCCACCCAAACCCTGGTCCGCGGCTACAGACGGCCACCTATTGCCGGGCGCAGGTCATGGCCTGGTTCGATAACAACCCGCTCGACTACCTCTTCGAATTGCCGGCAACAAGGTTCTCTCGCGCCTCGCTGAGGAAGCCGCCGACGATATCCCAGGGGGTGAGTACCGTTCTCCCTCACAACACACTACCCCCGTGACTTCGGTGCAAAGCTTTTTGCGTTTACGTACCGAATCATAATTCTACTATCCCGCGCTTTGTCACTTCTATGACCGCTGTTATTCTGCTAGTAGCGTTCATTTTCCTCATCACGTTTTTTATGTGGAAATTAACGGTATTTACAGATATCCCTAGAATCTTTCCTGTTTCCCACGAGGATTTCCCTTTCGCCGTCCATAGGATGCACTCCTTTTCTCTTGGGGAAAGGTTGGAGGTGCTTTCGATGCCTGTCGCATCAGCAAATTCTGCGACCCTCAGATGAAAATGTAACGCCGCAAATTGCAAGTATGTGATTGTTCTATTTGGGAATTCACGCTCCCAGGCCCGAGCAAAGTTCACGATCGCACAGCTCCCGTCGGGGCCGTGCAATGGGACGCTAATGCCTGCCCGTAAGCCAAAGGTGGCAGCCTCGTCCAAAACGCGCCGCTCGTCTTCAGTCGTGCTTTCGTCGTTGTACACCTCGCTCCAAGGAAAGGCTTCTATTCGCCTCCGACTTCTCTTGATAATAGGGTCTATCCTGTCATAGCCCATTTCGAAATAGCGCTCCCGCCATCCATCAGGGTAATTCAGCATGACCGCCGGATCGCCTCGCACCGGCTTTAAGCCTTTTTGATCTCGTGCAAGAGAGCCATAGGAGACCCACGGGCAATCAAAATTCTGGGCGAAAGCAGATAGCAGGTCAAACAACTGCTTGGGTTTTCCGATACCATCAGTCCGGTCGAGAAAACGCGCAAATTCGACCGCCAACGCCTCGCTGGCAGCCCCAAGGAAATTCATCCTGCGTGACAAAGAGAGCTGGTCGGACACTCTAGGTGAGAGCTCTCGAAAATCAGTGATAGCAGTCAGTCGCCGGGATTCCATAGGCTCTGCTCCGTAGCCATTCGATTGGATAGTTGTCCCTTTGGCGCACCACAGGTTCCAGCTGTGAGGCTACGGCTCCACGTCGTCGGCAGGCCAACATCATCGGAGCTGTATCATCTCACCGCAATTGGTTAAGTTAATTTAATTTACACCGGTGTTTCGCTTTCGCGAACCGCGCGCAACAAACAACACAAGCGTCTAGCTCAATATGCATTTCTGCCTACGCTCCGTTTGGGGCGATCGATATCGTTGCGGCAAATGGCTGTCTTCAAGGTACGAACGCAGAAGAGTTGCTTACGTGCGATCATTTTGTCTATTTCGGCATGTTTCCAACTCTCACCTTTTCTGCACTCTGTTGGGAGGCGGTCGTAACGGCTTGCCAGAGAACGTCGATGGTCTGATGGCCTTGGCGCGCAGATGCGCCTTGGGCTTGGCGAGAGCCGTTTATCAGAACCTTGTGCGCATGACATTTGTCGCGGATGACAACATCGACCTTTGCTAGCGTAGGAGCGAGCAGCGTTTCGAGGTAGTTCTGAAAGAAGCGCTAGCTCATCGGGTGTCGACGAAGAGAGGTGCGGTGAGCCATGGCACCGCAGCCCGGCAATAAAGCCGTTGCCGTTTAGGCAACGGGGCGCAGGCGCGCGGTTCCATTTCGTCGATGAACACAAGCCGATCCGGCTCGAGCCGCATCCACGGCTGGCACCTCTGACGGCCACTGCTGCCGCCCCTGCTCATGTCGTGTTGGCCAGCAGCATTTCTGGAGGCGGTAGCCGCTCCGATGAGCCAAACGTGATTGAGGCGAGAGCGACCTGCAGGGCTTTTGCAGGCAGCAGTCAGTTCGGCAAATTCCCGGCGGTCTTTGGATCAGCCGAGAGCTATGACTGAGGGGCCTCTCCTTTGACAGCCGATGTGATGCGCGGAGGTGTCGGTCAGACATTCACGTCAGGTCCACCAGAGAACAAGATCTGGCCGCGCAAATCCGAAAAAGCAGTTCAGAAGCACGCGACGCTTTCCGTTGCCTGATTGGCCGGTGACCCCATGGACGAAACCGCCGTCAAGTAAGGCGATGTCCCCGGCCTTGAGTTGGATGTCGCGACACGGCACATCCTTTAGATAGACTGCTGAATAGGGATAGCCCGTGGTCTCCACCCCCTGCGACTCTCGGTCGTCGACTGTGGGCTTGTGGCTCCAGAGCCGCAGATTGCCGCCTTCCTCGGACATGCTGGGGTAGAAGTTGAGCGCGGCTACGGTATTGTGCGCTACCGCAGAGAGCTCGTAATCGTTCCCGGCACGTAGCACTTGAGCGACATCGTCGTGGGGGTCCAAGGCAAATGTGCCACTGCCAGACCAACTGAGAGCGCGACAGACGTTAGCCTGACCGTGTTCTGAACGGGCCAGCCGCAATTCGATGCCCTCTTTGTGAAGCTCGCGCTTCAGCGCTTCGAATAGTGCTCGGACCGGGTCAACTAAATTGCCAAAAAGAGCCTCAACGTGCGGCCGCGCATTTTCCGCCTGCCTGAAATAGGTGGCTGCATCCTTCCTATAGTGGGAAGCGCCGACATATTGTCCGGGGACACCATCTATGCGCTCGTTAAGACCGGGACTGCCAAAAAAATTAGAGGTGATCTCGTCGGCGATTTCGCTGCTGAAAGCTTGCTTGATATGCAGAGCCGTGATCTCACCCTTCAGGACCGAGATGATCTCCGCAGTGCTGATCGACCCGGTTCGTTCTTTGATCGTAAGAGGCGAGATGGCCGGCGTTTGAAGTGCTTGGTTAGTCGCCATTTGTTTTCTCCTGTAGTGCCTGATCGAGGATGGCAATGCCGTGATCGAGTTCGTCATCTGAGATGGTTATCGGCGGAAGGACTTTGATGACGTCGCGATTTGGCCCTGAAGACTCGATCAGCAGGCCGTTTTGGAACGCGACATCGTGCACGCGACCGACAAGGGCCTGTGAACGGCACTTGAGGCCGGCCATCAGACCGCGGCCGCGCTTCTGTTCAATGGAATTAGGAAATTTCGCAACGAGGCGATCAAGGTGTTCTTGCAGTTTGACGGCCGTCCGCTCGACGGCTGTAGTGAACTGCCTATCGGACCACATTGTGCACATGGCCGCGGAAGTCACGAAGGCGAGATTATTGCCTCTAAAGGTCCCGCTATGTTCTCCCGGCTTCCATATATCCAGGTCGGGGCGAATGAGAACTATGGACAACGGGTTGCCTGAACCGCTTAGCGATTTTGAAAGACACACGATGTCGGGCTCGATTTTCGCGAACTCGAATGAGAAGAAATCGCCCGTTCGTCCCGAACCTGCCTGAATGTCGTCGACGATGAAAACAACATCGTGCTTACGGCAAATGCGCTGAATTTCTGAGAGCCAAGGTGCGGATGCGGTGTTCATGCCGCCTTCTGCCTGGATGGGCTCCAGGATGATTGCGGCCGGCTTTTCTATACCGCTGCCTGGGTCGCCCAACACGTGATCGATGTAGCTCGCGGAATCGAAAGTTTGGTTCGGATAGTTCTCGTAAGGGACACGGATCACATCGTGGCGAGCAACGCCGCCAAGCTGTCTGGTTGACGCTGAACCCGACACAGCTAAGGAGCCGAGCGACATGCCGTGGTACGAATTTGTGAAGGCCATGACACTCGAGCGGCCGGTATATTTTCGCGCCAGCGCCAACGCCGCTTCGTTAGCGTTTGTCCCCGTCGGCCCAGGAAACTGGATCTTGTAAGAAAGGCCCCGAGGCTTCAGGATCGACTCAACGAAAACTTTGATGAAATCACGCTTTGCGGCTGTATACATATCAAGCGACAAGACAATATTTTGCTCGGCGAGATATTCAATTGCCGGCGCCATGATACCCGGGTTATTATGACCGTAGTTGAGCGCGCCCGACCCTACAAGGAAATCAATATAGGGCTTGCCGGACTCGTCCCAGATTGTCGCCCCAAGTGACTTTTTAAAGACCGTTGGAAACGATCGTCCATAGCGACGAACGTTAGACTCGTAAGCTGCAAAAATGTCGATATCCATTAAAGGGCCTCTCTGTATGCGGCTTGCGATCAACGTTGCAGGTTCTATGTTCACGCATTCCAAACCGTTGAGTTGGACGATTAGCTACGGCCAATCTCGGACTTGAAGTAGCATGGTCGGCGACTTGCATTCGCAAAGAGTCTGTAAACTTGTTTGACGAATCTGTTGCATCGCTTTGGATAGGGATAGGCACCCGCCTTGGGGCAACTCTATCGGCGGGGTTGTTCACGGGGCCAATGACATAACCACCCCGGTGCCAGCATGATTGAAACCACGATGCTTGGGTATTTTTCTATTCCGGCCGTGACGGGATCCTTGCCCACGGGTAGCCGTGACAGATAGCGATTTCTCTCCTTCGATGTGACGGCGAGACCGGTGCTCGCTCGAGTTTCGTCTTGGAGCGCGGACGAGCCAGACCGCGATTTGCGATAGAATTGGAGCTGACCGGCGCGCCCTCTACTCGAAGCCGTGGTCGCCGTGCCGCTGATTGGACCGTTCCCTTGGGGGCGCGTTGGCCCACCTGGCTTGACGCCATTTACAATACCTCAGTCGGCCCTCGCGAGGCGACGGCCGCACTGCGGCCACGGGCCGAGCACGGGAGTGCTTCGCCATCACGGGTTGACGCGGAAGGCGCCTGCTTCGAGAAGGCACGATCGAAGCGTCATCGACGAACACGGTGTTCGCCACCGAACCGGTGGTGACGACGGCGGGGCTTTGGAGCGCAGCACAACTGAAATGTTCCCATCCGGTTCACATTCATATGATCGAAAACGCAGGCTGGCTCAGGCGACGACATTGGCGATCTGTCCGATGCCGCTTTTTGTACGCTAGGTTTCACTTCAGTCGGACATCCGACAAATTGTTGGATGTGAGACACGGGGCCAAATCAGCCAACCCCGTTGTTTTTAATCCAATTTCCTATCTGGCACGTTCTGTGCAGCGTGGCTTGCGAACGCATCAGCGAGAATATTCCTATGATCACACTCACTGAAAACGCCGTCGCCGCCGTCAAGGCCGCGCTTTCCCGCGCAGACGAACCGGCGGAAGGCTTTCGCATCATGGTCGAGCCGGGGGGCTGCGCCGGCCTCAAATACCAGATGGGTCTGGAAAGCGTCTCGCGCGAGGGGGATGCCCTCATCGAGGCGAACGGGGTCAAGGTGTTCATCGACGCAAGCTCCCAGCCCCTTCTCGCCGGCATGACCGTTGACTTCGTGACCAACCTGGAGTCCTCGGGCTTTGTCTTTGACAATCCCAATGCGCGGGACAAATGCGCCTGCGGCAAGTCCTTCGGCTAGCCGCGATAACGACAAGGATCGGCGCCGTGCGGGATGATACCGAGAACGTCTGCCTCACCAGCGACAAGGTCTATTTCATCAACCCCAACAATGTCGGCGCTTTGGACATCCCCAAAGCGGCCGGCAAGGTCGGCGCCGTCGCCTACGGCGATGGGCTTAAATTGACGATGGCTTTCGACCGTAAGACGCAAACGATCTCCGCCGCAACGTTCCAGACCTTCGGCCGCGGCTCCGACATAACCGCTTCCTCGCCGCTTGCCGAATTCATCGTCGGCAAAACTATCGATGAAGTCCTTCAGATCGCCGATGAGGACATGGCGGATTTTCTCGGCGCTATGCCGTCGCACACGACATACTCATCGCTCGACCGCCTCATTCTGGAGCGCGGCTTGCGGCTGATGGGCGAGTTCTTCCGTGCTGTGAGGCAGGCTTCCGACGAGACGCCAGGATTCTCACGGGTGGTCCTCGTCAAGGCGTCATCGCCATGAGCGACGTGATCGAACCATTTCTCATCATGATAGGCTTCGAGGAGCCAGAGACCCTTCCCCACCGCTTCCACCCGCTGAAACCTTCTTCCGCCCGGAGTTCGGGCGTGTGGGTATTCCGCATCGGGCCCCGACGGTGGAACGAGCTGGAAAGCGTGCGGTGGGTCATCTCCCACCTTTTGCCGCGTCTCAGAAGCCGGCAGAGATGTTCCATTGCTCACTCGAGGGCCGCCTAAGCAATGTCATATGCGGTCAAGGAAATTTTCTACACTCTTCAAGGTGAAGGACGAAATGCCGGGCGGGCTGCCGTATTTTGTCGTTTCGCCGGCTGTAACCTTTGGTCGGGACGTGAAGGCGACCGGGAAAGAGCATTCTGCGGATTCTGCGACACTGATTTCGCTGGGGTAGATGGCCCCGGTGGCGGACATTTTGCCACCGCACGGGAGCTTGCGTTGGCGGTCGAGCAAGCCTGGCGCGGGTCGGGAGCTGGGCAGCGTCTTGTCGTGCTCACCGGAGGAGAACCCCTCCTCCAGATCGATAAACAACTCCTGGAAGCGCTGCATTCCGTGGCGTTTGAGATTGCCGTTGAGACCAACGGAACCATTCCCACGCTCGCCGGCATCGACTGGCTGTGCGTCAGTCCGAAATGCAATGCACGCCTCGTGGTCACGGCAGGGGACGAGCTAAAGCTTGTATACCCTCAGATTGGCGCCGAGCCCGAACATTTCGAAGTTCTCTCGTTTGAGCACCTTTTGCTTCAGCCAATGGACGGGCCAGGGCGCGATGCGAACACGGCCGCCGCAGTGGCCTATTGTCTTGCCAACCCACGTTGGCGCTTGAGCCTGCAAACCCACAAGCTTCTCGGGATCCCATGAAAATTACGCAAGTGTTCACCTTCGAGGCAGCGCACCGTCTTCCGCGTGTGCCAGAGACCCACCGCTGTCACCGCTTGCATGGCCACTCATACCGTGTGGAACTGCGTCTGGAAGGGCCTGTCGATCCAGACACGGGCTTTGTCATCGATTTCTTCGATGTTGAGGCTGTGTTCGGACCGCTTTTGCAACGTCTCGACCATCAGTATCTGAATGAGATTGAGGGTCTCGAAAATCCGACCGCGGAAAACATTGCGGTCTGGATCTGGAACCAAACCAAGCCGCTTATTGGCCAGATGTGCTCGGTAACGGTCTATGAGACGCCACTGTGCTGGGCTGAATACGAGGGTTGACCTGATGCAACGAGATTCGGGAACCGCACTCGTGCTTTTCTCCGGCGGGCAGGATTCGACAACCTGCCTGACCTGGGCGCTGGAGAACTTCGAGCGCGTCGAGACAATCGGTTTCGACTATGGACAGCAGCACCGGATCGAGCTCGATGTGCGGCCATACCTGCTCGGGCGCATTCGAAAAGACTTTCCGGCCTGGGGTGGACGACTAGGCGAGGACCACATGATTGACATGACCGTGCTCGGCCAAATCAGTGATACCGCGCTCACGCGCGACGTCGAGTTCGCAGTGAACGCGAACGGCCTAGCGAATACCTTCGTGCCTGGCCGCAACCTTCTGTTCCTCGGCTTTGCGGCCGCGATAGCTTACCGGATCGGCGCAAAACACCTCGTGATCGGCGTGTCCGAGATGGATCGTTTCGGCTACCCGGATTGTCGAAATGACGCAGTTAAAGCGATGCAACTTGCCCTGAACCTTGGTATGGAGACGCGTTTCGTCATTCACACACCCCTTATGCGGCTGGACAAGGCGCAGACCTGGGCGCTGGCGGATTCGCTGGGCGGCGAGCCGCTGGTGAAGCTCATCTGCGAAGAAAGTCACACCTGCTATGGCGGAGACCGCGAGCATCGACATAGCTGGGGTTTCGGTTGCGGGACCTGCTTCGAGTGTAATCTTCGCGCAGCAGGATGGGAGCAATTCCGATCCTCCAAAGAAGGACCCTTGGCCTCCCATGAATTGACGTGAGCGCCCGGTTCCAGACCGACGGTGGCAACTGTTCCATAGATCGTTTCCTCCTCTTGTGGTGTTCAGCACGACCAGGTACGCGCCTTCGATGCCGTTTCGAAGGGCTGTCCCATACCATCGACCTTGATGATCTTCGCCGATCGCGTGGCGCTGTTTTGGCAGCACCATGGCGAGCAGACTGCGATCGTTATTCTTGATCCCGGTCGCATTGAGCGTGGAGCGTACTGCCGAGAAAAGGAGAGGTTGTGCTGTTTCGACGAGAGGCGGTTGATGCTCCACCCTGCTGATATGTGGAGATCGTCGATACACGTCCATAACCAGCATGGCCGCACCATTGAAGCGACGAATGACGACCGCATCGGCAATCATGCCGGCGCCTGCGTAAGCCGGGCGGGGGCAGGCTCCTGCGGCGAAGCGATGTTGCGGATATCGCTCTCTGGCCCACCTCGTCCCAAACGATTTGTCAATCGCGCCCTGCAAATGCGCCCAAAGAGCACCTTGGCCGTGCTACACCGATAATAAGCCAGTTTCGCTTTGAGAAGGTATCCCTCTTGCTTGGCCGCAGCGAATATCCCCGACTAAAATTGACTGCAGCGCCTCGCGCTTAGCGCTCGCTGGGCGGAGCTGGTCCGGGTTGCGAAGCCCGGCGAGCGCGGATCGTCTTGGACTAGTGTGGGGATCAGCCGCGGTTCTTGAAGCGCCAGGATTCATGTCCGATTTCGATAATCTCGCAATAATGCGGGAGATGGAGAGCAGTGCGGTCGTTGTCGCGTCGAAGAAGCGGCCGCGCCGGCCGTCGCGGATGAGCGCGCGGGTGATGGCATTGGCCCGATACGAGTTCCCGTTCGGGGCCAAAATCAGCACACCATAGAACAAACGCTATCAGGGGGAGATCTCAGCCGCCAGGCGAAGAAGGAGAAGAAAATGATGGAACGCAAGCTTGACGTGATCGCAGCCTCGCTGTGGAGTGTCGGGAGCGTGTCGAGGCATGCTTCGAAGAGTTAGAGGACGAAGGTCGAGAGCTTCGGCGAGCCGCGCCGTGCGGCTGGGAAGGCTCAGGCAGAGATTGTCTCCGACTCTAAGATCACCTTGGGTCTCGAAGAGGGATGAGCATGGCCGATATTTGTGCTGTCGACACGGAGAGCTACTTAGAGGCGATCGGGGGACAACTCGACCTCATCGTCGCCTCCGCTCGCGCGCCCCTGCCACAGAGCGGCTCGGTGAAGTCGTAGCCCCAAACCCTGCTCCGCCGAGTGCCAAAAGAGCGCCAGATGGACGAATCTGCTCGAAGGCCACGCGCGCCGGCTGAACGCGCCGTTTCGGTCAAGACAGATGAAGGGACGACGGTCTGTTCGCTCGCAATAGCTATTAGCAACCCCTCGTTAAGCCGTTAAGCCGGATATCGACCTGCCTGTTCTCACGCTCGCGGGGGACCCCTCTTCCCCCGCCCATGCTGGCCCGGTTCACCTCCGCGCCAGGGTGTCCGGCGATGTGCTCGCCGAGCACGACCAACTCGAGCACGCTTGGCCACAGCTTCGGTACCTGATCAAGTAGATGCTTCAACGCCTGCGCGACAGTTTCGTGGTTTGCAATTTATCAAATTCATGGCGATCATTGCCGCATCCGCTAAATGACAAAAAAAATTAAACGGCCATGTCTGCTGTCTCTTATGCGGCTCCAGCCCACATTGAGCACAAGCAAAAAGTGGTAAGCGTGCCAGCGCCACGACCACCACGTCGTGGCGGCAGTTATCAGCCCACAGGGTTTCCAACTGCAATCGGACAAGCTTGGCGCAGCGCTGTCACGGCAGACACGGCACGTCGAGACCTGTCGAGCGTCAGCCGTTGCGAAAGGTATAGCCGTAACCGTTGATCGCCGGCGCGCCGCCGAGGTGGACATAGAGGACGCGCGATCCCCCTGGAAAGAAATCTCTCTGGACGAGGTCAATCATCCCTTGCATGGATTTTCCCTCATAAACCGGATCGGTAATCATGCCCTCGAGCCGAGCGCACAGGCGGATTGCCTCCTTCGTTTCCTCGGACGGAATGCCATAACGCGGATACGCATAGTCTTGAAGCAACACCACGTCGTCCTCGACGAGGTCCGTTCCCAGCTCAACGAGCCTCGCTGTATGTTGGGCAATACGAAGCACCTGCGCCTTTGTCTTTGTAGGCGTGGCGGAGGCATCGATACCAATCACGTTGCGCCGTCGACCGTCCTCGGCGAACCCGACGATCATGCCGGCATGTGTTGAACCGGTGACAGTGCAAACGACGATGTAGTCGAAGGCAAACCCAAGCTGTTTCTCCTGGGCGCGCACCTCCTCGGCGAACCCGACATAGCCGAGTCCGCCATTCGGGTGAACAGATGCGCCCGCTGGTATCGCATAAGGTCTGCCGCCCCTCGCCTTGACCTCATAGAGCGCCTTTTCCCAACTATGGCGACTGCCGATGTCAAAGCCCTCGTCGACCAAGCGCACCTCTGCTCCCAAGATGCGGCTTAAGAGAATGTTGCCGACCCGGTCGTAGGCGACATCCTCATGCGGAACCCAGCTCTCCTGAACCAGAAGACATTTCATGCCGATCTTGGCGGCAACGGCAGCGACCATGCGCGTGTGGTTGGACTGCACGCCACCGATGGTGACAAGGGTATCGGCATCCGATGCGATCGCGTCGGGGATAATGTATTCGAGCTTGCGGAGCTTGTTTCCGCCGAACGCCAGACCGGAGTTGCAGTCCTCGCGTTTGGCATAGATCTCCACGTTACCGCCCAGATGCTCGCCGAGCCGGTCGAGCTTCTCGATGGGTGTGGGTCCAAAGGTGAGCGGGTAACGCTCGAATTTTTCCAGCATATTTCCTCCGGCGATGATCATTCAGGTGAAATAGCCACGCAAAACTCGTCTCATAAGCGCTGCTGGGATTGGTCGGCCGCGCTCTTCGACCCCCCATCCGAGCCTTGGGGATTTCGAGCGCTTTCCTTGCGACTGAGACGAAGCGATCCACATGTCGGCATGCTGCGGGTGAGCCGACCATCACCCAGGAAACCGACGGCACCCGGTCGGCACCTGAGCGCAGCCAGACCGCCAAATCAACAGACTTCGATAAAAAGCAATGGCTTCTTTTTTGTGATTGGACCGGCAGTAACCGCCCAGTTGCCGAGCCGAATTTCTGCGAGGCGATTTTGTGGCGCTCAACGCCTCACAGAAGTTTCAGCTGCTCAATCGAAGTGCTCGTCTACCTGATCACGACGGGTGCCAATGCCCTCGAAAGGCTGGCCTCCCCGCGTCCGTAAGTCGCCGCATCATAGTTGACGAGCGTGTCGGTTCTGGCTGTATCCAGCAGCTGATTGGTGATCTGTGTCGGTGTTGCGGACGTGAATTTGCTGCCAAGGATGGCGGCATAGCCTGCAACCACAGATGCCGCGACAGACGTTCCGGTTAGGCCAGTCTTGTCGCTCTCGACACCCACCGTCAGGAAGTGGTTCTGCACCTCCGAATCTGAACCGGCGTAATTCGAATAGGAGGCGAGCCTTGTCTGGTTTTCGGGAGTGCCATTGCGCTCCAGCGCACCCACAAAGATTGCCGATTGCTTCCCAATCAGGTCGAGAGCAAGGAAATCAATATCCCCATCGGCAAGGGTATCTACCGCTACGGACCCGTTGCCGGCTGCCTTTGTGAAGACCGCAGCACCCGCCCGAGCCGCATCGACAATCGACTGCTCAAGCCGGTACCCGCTCACTGGTTCCTCAAGGCCATAGCTCAGATTAATGACATTGAGGCCCTGCTTCAGCGTGAGCGGAACTTGTTCCGAATAGTCAAGCTCGGTTATGTTTGCGCCAGGCGCGACCATGCCGGCTGCTTGAGCGACCCACTGCCCATGTCGCCGCCATTGGGAGCCATGGCCGAGATCCCCCACCTGTCCCATGTTACCGGTGAAGTCATCTATGATAGTTACCGACACGCCAGACCCATTATAGCCCGAGGCCCATGCTGCGCCGACGTCCGGGCTCATCCAGCAAAAGGTGCCGTCGGCATTTTGTGGGCAACGCGAGCTGCTGCCGTCCATGGTTGGCCTCGCAGCCCCGCCATCGCCGGCGAGCCTGGATTGGAGGTCATCGGCGAAACCGGGTGGTGCCGACGTCCATAGGACAAGACTGGCAAGGTACGCCACCGGCAACAATCGCTTTATCTGCATTCAACTCTCCTGTTTGAACTGTTCTTCATCAACAAGACGAAGCATTTCACCATTGGGTAGAACGACCTCGAAACCAAAGACCGATGTTCAGCAGGTTCAGATGAGCGTTCGCCAGGTATTTGAATGTGTCCGCCGGCCGGAGCAGCGACGCCACGGACGGCAATTCACCGCCTGGGCGCCGCGATCCACCCACGTTCGGACGCATGAGGGTAGGGTGGCAGTCTAGTGAATCGAAACGGGTGCCAGCGCCCTCGAAAGGCTGGCTTCGCCGCGGCCATAAGTCGCCGGATTGTAGTCGACGAGCGTATCGGTCCTGGCTGTATCCAGCAGCTGATTAGTCACCTGTGTCGGAGTTGCGGACGTGAACTTGCTGCCGAGGATGGCGGCATAGCCTGCAACCACAGGTGCCGCATGAGACGTGCCGTATAGGCCAGTTTTGTCACCCTCGACACCCAGGGTTAGGAACTGGTTCCGCACCTCGGGGTTTGAGCCGGGATAATTCGAGTATCTGGCCAGCCGCGTCTTGTTGCCGGGAGTGCCATTATGGTCGAGCGCACCCACGAAGATTGCCGATGGCGCCCCGATCAGCCCGAGGGTTAGTCCATCGAAATGCCCCTCGTGGGGCCTACCTACCTCGTTGCTGCGGTTGCCGGCACTCTTTGTGCCGATGGCAGTGCCTGCCCAGGCGGCATCGACAGTCGCCTGCTCGCGCGGATGCTGGCTCAGTGGCTCTATGATGTGGTGGCTCGCATTGATGATATTGAGGCCGTCCTGCAGCCCGATCGAAGACCGCTCGAGATAGCCATACTTGAATATGTTTGCGCCAGGGGCGACCATGCCGGCAATTTCAGCGACCCAATCTCCATGTCGCGTCTGCCGACCGCGACCGAGATCTGCATCAAATGGCTGTCCCGTGAAGTCGTCCATGACGGTCACCGATACGCCGGAACCGGTATAGCCCGATGCCCATGCTTCACCAATATCCGGGCTCATCCAGCAAAAGGTGCCATCGGCATTTTGTGGGCAGCCTACGCTACTGCTTTCCGTGGTTGGCCTTCCGGCCCTCCCGTTGCCGCTGACCCTCGCATCGAGATCGCCAGCAAAACTGGGTGCCGTCAGCAGGCACATGAAAAAACTGGCAACGAGACCTACCGGGAACAATTGTGTTTTGTGCACAATAGACTTCCTGTCTGGATTGTTCTTCATCAACGAAACGTACCCCGCATGCCTTTCACTATTGCTAGAACTTACCTGTGAACCGGAGATCGAGTTTCAATCGGCTTGGATTTATGTTTGCCATATATTTCAACGTGTCCGCAGGTCGGAGTTGCGAGGCGGCCAGCCGGCAATTCACTGTCTGGAAGCCGCCGATGGCGCCATAGTCAGCCGTGCAAGGTCGTTCAGTCAGGTTCCCGCCCAAAATCGAAGTGACGGTGAGAGAAAGCGTGGTGGACAGCGTCGGTCGCTT
The DNA here is from genome assembly GCF_002294915.1 of Mesorhizobium sp. WSM3879. Lineage (NCBI taxonomy): Bacteria > Pseudomonadati > Pseudomonadota > Alphaproteobacteria > Hyphomicrobiales > Phyllobacteriaceae > Mesorhizobium > Mesorhizobium sp. WSM3879. The sequence continues at coordinate 55,944 of NZ_NSFZ01000019.1, forward strand.
TTGCAGAATAAAGCCGAGTTTCACACTTGGCTCGATTCGGACCTTTTCGGCACGTTGGCCGGTGCTCGCGCCCCACAGGAGACCGAAATCATCCGACAGTTGTGTCAACATTTCAAATCGCATGTCGATCCATTTGCTATGGTACCATTTGTCGAAAGACACTTTGGTACCGTCCGACAGCTCGTATCCGCCTCGTCCCAGATGGTTGGCGGCCGCGGTTAGCTCCGAACCCTGGTAAATGCCGACAAGGCTGGTCTCCTGTCCGTGCGCAGTCATATCGCTGACGAAGAATGCCATCACGAACAAGACGTAACCGGCCCCGAACCGTACGCACACCTGCAACGCCCATTGTTGGGCCCGACAGCAATTCATGTGGGATCGGGACGCGTACTGCAGTCCCTCGCCGCATCTTCAACCCATCCGGATGCTCTAGCCCCAGACGCATGGCCGCCAGCGGGCAACGTATTCATTCGCAACAAATCTGTGATCTCCCGTCCTTCAATTTTGCCGAGCCATCTCTTCGCTCTTCCCTGGCAAGCAGCTCCCGTCCTCTCAAGGGAATTAAGCGCAATTCATGCCAATCCGGGTGACGGTGGAACGGAAAAGATTGTAGGATTGTTTTCAGCGGCTTAGACAAAAACGTCCAAGATGCCGGCCAACCAAGGCTGTGTCGTCAAACCGACAAAGCCGGCCCAATTGTCGGATGTCGACGAACACGCTGAACATAACCCACCCCCATGGGCCAACACTCCCTTCTCGCTCCGGCCATGCATCTGAGAGCCCTCGAAAGGCCTTCATTTTCCATTCGACGCAATCCTCTTCAGCCCGGAAATTGCGCCGCCCAAATTTGGCATGCCCGGCAGAGACGGAGCTCTCTGCCGGGCCGGGTTCGCCTTGGGAGGTGGCGTAAGCTAGCGACTTTCGTCGCGGTGGGACCACTCAATCCGAGCGTTTTGCGCAATAGCGAGCATTTACTGTGCCAAGCCAAAAGCGCCTAAAAAACACCCCGAGGGCCAGCTTCCTCACGTTGCGTACCCGACATTGTCGGCTATCGGACAATGCCGAACGTGATCTCGGCATCGACCTACGTCTGAACCAGAGCGCACCCGCAAAATCGTTCGCTGCCATTTCGACCAGGCGAATTGGTGGTGACAGGTTTTAGACCCGAACTGTTCGCCGGCTGACGGCAGGGCGGATGTCGCTTTTAAAGAGGAGCTGTCTGTATCTTCTTCAAGAGACAGCGTGCGGCCCCGAGAGATGGCGCGGCGAATGCGGTCGGGCAGTTGATCGCGATCGCCACGATCGGCATGGACGCGCCGTGGGCCAATCAGTACTCCGGGGATCTCGCGATGTGACGCCCAGCAAGTAAGCCGCGAGCGCACGAAGAACGAAGGTTACACGCGTTTTTCCGGCTTGGCCCAGACTTAGAGGATTGAGGCACTCGAGTGCACCTCAGGCGGGCTTCGGAAGCATCGCGGGTCAGGTCGCCTCGGAGGTAAATAGGGTGAAAGATATCCTCGCCTGGGATGGCGAGCGGGCGACAGCAGGGCCGTCGCACGACATGGCAATGCGGAGGGCTCGAATGGCGGTACGGCGATGTCGACGAGGATGCGGACAGCTGTTCTGGGACGCACGGTAGCAGAGACCTGCCAATCGGCGCCGAACTTTGACCCTGATCGGCGTCGACTTAATAGCCCCGCTTGCATAAGCGCGACGAGGAGCGATCGCCGGGCGGAGCTGGTCGGGTTGCGCAGCCCGGCGAGCGCGGATTGTTTGGGCGGTGGGCGCGTCAGGCGCGGTTTGTCAGGCGACCAGGGTTCGTTTCCGGCTCTATGATCTCGCAGTGATGGGTGAGGCGGTCGAGCAGCGCCGTGTCATCTTTGCGTCGCTGGCAAAGAACTCGGTCATTCGCCGAATGCCAGGTCGGTGGTGACGATGATGGATGTGCGTTCGTACTGATGAAATGGAAGAGAAACTGCCCGCCGCTGCGGGTGAAGGGGACATAGTCGAATCGTCGAGGACGACGACGGTGGGCGAGGTAGTCAGCGATGCGTCCCTGCTTGCCGTTTCGGTGCTCCTGACCTCGATAATCAACTTGAAACAAAGTGACGAATCGGAGCTCTGATCTTGTTGCGGCGCCTCAAGGGAGGAGCAGCGATATGCCGAGCGTTTGATTGCGCTGTGGCACATCTTGAGTTTCATTTATATGCTCATCGTCGCGCGACTGGCACCGAACCTCCTGGAACCTATCGAAAAGCTCAGCCCCTTGCCGGGCTTTGCCCGCGCAGCTGGATCGCCAAATCAGAAAGAGCACACTTGCGAAATAGCCCAGCTGAAGAAGTAGCGAACAGCCCAGCGTCGTGATCACTGCTAGACGGAACGAATGCGAGGCGAAGTAAACCGTCATAGCGCTGCCGCACAGGACCAGCCCGGCGAGCCGACAAAAGGTGATGAAGCGCAATGCCGTTCTCCTGATTTCGTCTCGTCAATCATGCAGCTCATGCTGCGATCTGGTCGGCCGCGACATGGGTCTGGCAGTTCTTTGGGCAGACGCGGCTGCAGGCTCCGCAGCCAATGCAGCGGCCGGCATGGTCGACAACCATGACCATGCGATTGAGCTCACCATCGAAATCGTCGTCACTGCCGTCGCAGGCGCCGAGGATTTCACCCGCGTCATTGACGCTAAAGATGCATGACCTCTCGCGAGCAGACCTTGAAACAGCGGCCGCAGCCAATACAGATCTTGCCATCTATAGCTGTCAGGTATTGCGGCACCCATAAGGAGCCGTCGCGGCTGATGAATGTGCTCCTCATCGCAAAGTCTTCATTTTGGCGAGCTCTCTCCTGCACCATCCAGCTCGCCGTAAACGGCGTGCTTTCTCTCGGCGACATCCTCTATCTCAATCCATTTGACCGGGAGATCCTCGGCAAGGTCGCCCAAATTCGTCCTGGCGATTGTCGCGCGCAGTTGAAGCTTTCGGACTTTTTTCGTCATCTCATCCAGATTTGACATGATCCTTCCTCGAAAATCGGTTTCTTCACGCCGCGCCACGTCCCGGTAGGCAATAGCTGCAGTCGCATCGCCGACCAGTTTCGCCGCGGTAGCCACGAGTTTCCGGAGATTCTCGAAGCCGAACCGATAGATGCCTCGACAGACCGACGAACTGCCCGACCGTGAAAAGCACGCGCCAAGAGCACCGGTCGTCTTCATTTCGGTTGTTGACTATGTCATCACGTCTGAGCGCTCCTCGATCTCAAGCTCCACTACGGTCTAAAACATGCCGAGCCGCCCAGCGCGACCGGATCCGGATCGCCAATGATCGGATATTCCGCTGCAGTTCCTTGATGATGATGAAATTGGCCAGCAACCCGGTGTCCGATTTCTTGGCATGAGCCATTGAAGGCGAGCACGGATTAACCGCGGGAGGCGGACGGGCGGGCGAGAGCCTCGCCGTCCTTTTGACGGCAGGGCGATGCGCCGCGTGCGACATTTGGTTTCCTCGATTTCCGTGCTCGATTTCTGCTTTCGGGTTCGCCGACCCCGGGCCCGGTTGCGCAGCCGACGTCCGACCTGGCCGGGGCGGATCCCACGTCGATGCCTTCCCCTGGGCTGACCACGTCCCGGGTCGTGACGTCTTCCGATAGGCCCAAGTCGGCTCGGGCATCTCTTCCGCGCCGATCCGGTGAGAGGTACTCAGGTTCGAGCCTTGACGTTGAGCAAACGATCCAACCCTGTGCTGCCTGGACATACTTGCCGCGGGCGCGCTGCAGAAATTGGCGGATTGACCAGGGTTCTTTTTCACTTGTCGTCTCTTCGCTCTCAGGCGACTGCGCTTTGATTTTCAGCGGCCGTGTTTTGCGGAACCACGCAAAGATCCCCGGAGCATGCGTTCTCACCCGTGTAGTTGGCCAGGGCTTGGAGCAATGCGGTAAGGTAGTATTGTTTGATATGGTCCGGCATCATCCCTGGGTTCCCCAGAGATTTCAGCGCCACCTCGATCAACTCGATTGCTCGACCCTTGTTGCCGCTCTCGTAATAATACTGAGCGACCGGGACGTACCACCGGAATTTAAGAGGCCCCTCGCCGTATGGGGGATTCAGTGTCAGTATCTGTTCCGAGAGCTCGTGGCCCATCGCGAAGCGTTCAGCACGGGGGATATGTGAGTTGTCAATCGCGGGATCGAAGAGTTGGTTCAGGGCCATGACCATCCAAGAGACGGCATCGAATTTTTTGTCGATGGCGTCCTCCACCAACTGGCGCATGACGGGCAAGCCGGTCTGCATGTCGCGCAGCTTGTGAAGCAGTAGATTCGCGTGCGTTTCCCGGAACCCGATATAATCGGGCACTAAGGCGAGGCCTTCTTCGATGGCCGAGACCGCCGCCGTCCAATCCTCGGCCTGCATCGCCGGGTGAAGCTTGGCGTAAATCGGTCGGGTCAGTGCTAGCTCGCGTGCCTTGGATTGGTTAGTAGCGATCCGCCTTGCATCGGCGCGTTGAGCTTCATCGCTGTTGCGCCAACTGCCGTTGAGAACCTTTGGCAAAACGTCATCGAGTTCCGCCGGATGTCCTATGAAAGCGATGAGGCCGTCGCGGTCGACTAAGAACGAGGCGGGAATCCCGAGAGATGAACTGGGTTCCATCCATAGTCTATTCATTTCGCCTGTGTAATCGAACGCGATGCGATAATTCAGATTCGGGAACCTCTCTGTCAGCCAAGCATCCAAGCTAGTCCGCGTCTCCTCCGCGGTCGGGCCCTTTTCCCCAGCTGCGACTCCGATGACCTCAAATCCGCTGTCTTGATACTTCTCCTGCAACTGCGTCAGATGGGGCATCACCGCCACACAGGGTCCGCACCAAGTCGCCCAAAATTCTAGGAGGTACACCTTGCCGGGGTGAAAGTTGGCGAGGGGCTCGCCACGCAGCCAGTCGTCCACTTTGATCGGAGGAGCCGGGGACTCCTTATGCAACACCATATTGTTCTCCAAAGCTCTATTCTCACACCTTTCGGGCGTTTCTGACGAGCCGGTTCTCCTCTGAGAAATGGAAGAAACCGGTTCGGTGACCAGCACTCGTCTTGCGCGTTCGCATGCGGCTAGTCCTCACCCATTGTTGCCGCATCTCAACCAGCAATGGTCGTGCCAGCCCGCTTAGTGAGCGTAAGTGTGTGGTTAGCTCGGAAAACCTTTGGGCGTAGAAGGCGGTCGATTGTTTTGAACCCGACATGGTTCCTGCCGCTGTCTGGTTTTCGACACGCATCACTGATGCTTCACGCTTGAGAACCGAAGACAGCTTGGCTGTCTCGCCTGGGGCAATGTTCGGCGTCGGCCCGTCTAACAGCATCATTTCGGGGCCGGTCGAAAATGCGCCGGCGATCTCCACGACCGGCTCCCGCCTGCAGCCACTGCGTCCTGGCCTGCTGATGGCTGAGCCTCCTTCTTGGGCCGGGTCGGTGAGGCGGTGAGGCCCAGCGCGTAGACTGCGAGCCGCCGCCGTTACCGCTTATGATGTTTCGCGAGACGGCTGATCCCGCATTCACCAGCCGATATTTCGTGAAAGAGCTTTGGAAGCATTGCAGGTTTCTTGCGTAGACCACCCGCTGTTGCGGGCATTCGCGCCCGCTTCGCTGAATCGGAGGGTCGAGCTGGGCCAGTCTGGTCTCAATTGTCTGGTGGCGGCCCGTAGAGATGTCGGCTTATGCCGCGCAGATCTCGTCAAGATTCGGAAGGGCTATAGGCCTTCGGTTCATTGAGCAAAGGATTGTCGGCTCCCGTAGAACCCCAGTACGGGTCGGATATCAAAGATTGTCCCTGGCGGAAGGCGCCGGACGGAGGCAGGCCATTTTTCGGTTGAGACGCCGATGCCTCTCGCAAGCATGCTGGCAAATCGGGGCATCAGCGGTGCGAGTGTCTGCGCCAGGATCGCAGCGGCTGTAGCCTGAAGCGCGAGCGAGGTCCGGGTGCGGGCGGGATAGAGACGTCGCGCCGCTTCGTAGTCTTGCGCCTGACGGTAGATCAGGCAATCGCGCACGAAATCGCAGGCCTGCGCGGCCGCGCGCCGGACCGAGAAGCCATCATCCGAATAGGCGCGTTCCATCGCCGCGCGATGGAACTCTATCCGAGTAAAGAAAGCGCGATCTGCGGGACCCCAGTCGCCTGCGTCGGGCACACAGCCGCTAAAGTCCTGCTGGATTTCCCGGTGAAGCGCATCAAGCCATTTCAGCCAGGTCCCTTGGAACACCTCGTGCTCGGTGCGGCGTAACGCGTCCAGTGTGAAGTTCGTCCCCTCACCTTCCGGGCGTGTCAGGCCCAAATGAAGACGCACGGCGTCGACTGTCTTTGGGCCCAGAACCTCTTTGCCCCAGACCGCATGGCCACGGCTGGTAGAGAACTTCTGGCCGTCGAGCAGATAGAACTCGTTCACATGATACCGGATACGCGGCGTCCAGCGGGAGAACACCTCAGCGTAAAGCGCGGGATAAAGTAGCGCATGGTAGAAGGAATTGTCGAAGCCGAAGAAATGGACAATCTGCCAGTCATTGCTGGGCATCGCCGCATTCCAGTCGCGCCCCAGCAAGCGAGCTAGCGCCTGGATGTTGTAAAGGATTCCGAAAGCCATCTCCGGCCAAACCCACATCACCTGCCCCGGGAGCCCTTCGGCCGGCAGGGCCCAGTCCGAGGGGCGGGTGATGAGCACCCAAAAGTCGCCGCGTTGGCGTACACGCGCGAAGAGATCCAAAATCCGAGCGGGAGCGCCCGACGCTCTTAAATGCCGGTCGATCTCGTCGTAGCATCGATGCAGCGCAAGTTCGGCGCGACGCACGGAGCCGACCATCGGCGCCTCGACCGAGTGCCGCGACCCGGCCCTACCCAAGTCGTGACATAGGTTCGGCGCGCCGCATTCCTCGCAGATTTTGCCACCAGCCGAGCTGCCGCAATCGGGGCAGAGGCCGCTTACATCCGGTTCGTAAAGGTAATCGCCTGTCACTGCATCAAATAGCGCAGGGCTCTGGCGCAGATCTACCGCCGTGCTGCTCAGAAGAGTGCGGAAACACGTGGCTTGAAACTCTGCGTAATCGTCGTCCCCCAACGTGGGCAGGAAGCTGTGGACCTCACAGTCGAGAAGCGCAAGCGTGGCTCTGAGCTCGTCGGCGTAGTGGCGCGCCACCTTTGCGGGCGTCGATTGATCGGCATCGGCACGCGTGGCGACGTAGCTCTGGTGATCGTCGCTCCCAGTCAGGTGGTAGGCTTCGGCCCCAGTCATGCGCAGGAAACGCGTGTACACGTCGGCGCCAAAATACGGGCCTGAAAGATGCCCCAGCTGCAGATCGCCACTGGGCGTCGGCGGCGTGGAGAAGACGAAGATTGGCCTGCGGGGAGTCGTGACCTGTGCAGCAGCTTCGAGGGCGGCCTTGCCGTCGCGCCAGTAGACATCGACGAAATCTAGGTCTTCATCCCCATCATTGCACAGCACATGCGCTTCAAAGGGGTGGAACAGAACGACGTCGCCGGCTTTGACCGGGATTTCCCCAAGGTCGGTCCTGACCTTGCCCGCCCCAGACAGGACTACGAAGGCCTCGATTTCGTCGTGCCGATGAGGCTCGGATGTGACCCCTGGTGCCACCTTGCCGAATGAAAACCCGGTGCCCGCGCTTCCCGTTCCAAGCGTGGCTATGTCGATACCGAACGCACGCGACAGCTCCGTTCGAGAAAACCTGTATTTGCGCATGACGAAGCTCAGCCGTTGAAGCAGTGGTATCTTCGGCTGCGAACGCAACAGCCTCTGCTGCAAGTTGCGAAGAGAGGCGGCAGCCCGGACCGGTTGGCGGCCCCCGCGAGAACAATCCGGCTTTAGCCGGGGCGGGCTAAGACTGCGCGCCAGTAGGAATTTGGACGCCGGTGGCTACCTCTATCCGACGTGCCGACGCGTCGTAACGGGGCTGCGATACTCCAGTAGCCACAAATCAGAACGCAATGCTCCGCGCATTTTTGGCGGTCGATCGTTCCTTGGATGCCACCGCCAAGGATCCGCAGTCGGCCGGTCATATCCCGCTGCCCATTTCTTCTGCAACGGTGTCGGACCAGCACTCGACTGAGGTAGGGCCGATGAAGCCGGGATGCTCGGGGTTGGCGCGCGGCGCGCGCCCCAGAAGGCTGTCGAGGATGCGACGCGCTCGCCAGGCCAGCAGGCTTAGATTCGGATCAGCCAGCCCACGCTGCCCTAGGCTCGCGTTCTGTACGAAGATGCGGCTGTCACACGGTCCGTCCCAGCACACCGAAAAATCTTCGCGAATAGCCAATTCATTGTCGATCTTTTCAAGCCGGTTCGCGATCGGTTCCAAGAAGCCTGGCACCGCGTTCTCGTACCCGGTGGCCAGGATGACGATGTCGGCCGTGACGTCTTCGGACTCCTCCATGCCGTGCTGCAGGGTGAGTCTGTGGCCCGCGCCGGCGTTGATGCAGTGCGAGACAGTGCAGCCCGGCCGCAGAGTGATTTCGCATCGGTTTGGCTCTAGAAACGCGTGGCGGTAAAGCGCCTGATAGATCGCGCGCAACGTGCTTTCCGCAACGCCGTCCGAAGCAAGCACGAAGCGCCGCAGGAACAGCTTGCGCTGCGACTCGCGCATTGACGCGAAACGATCCGAAAAGAAGGGCATGAACAACTCGTTTGTGAACGGGCTGTTGTCGATGGGAAGGAAGTTTTCCCGCTGTGAGACCCAGGTTATCGAGACAGGCCGCCGTCCTTTTGGCAGGCCAACAAGGTGCAACAGCACCTCGGCTCCGGACTGTCCGCCGCCGACCACGCAGACATGGCTATTGTGCACCTCAGGATGGATGTGCAGCAATTCAGATGAGTGGAACAGGTTGCGTCCAATCCAGCCCTGAAACTGACGCGGAATATGCGCCTGCTTGCCAATGCCGACCACGACGTTTCTGGCACCGAGAACCGCCCTATCGGTGCGCACCCGAAACTCGCCGTCAAAGCGGATTTCGCGCACGGTCTCGCCGCCGCGGACAAGCGGGTTCTTGTGGAAGGCCCAGTTCAGGTATTGCTCGAACTCAGCTCTGAGCACGGCTTCGAAGTGTGCATTCAGGAAGTGGTACAGACGCCCGTTCTCATGGAGGTAGTTCACGAAAGTGTAGGCTGATCGCGGGTTCACCAGCGTGACCAAATCCTTGAAGTGGCTGACCTGGAGCTCCGAGGAATCGAATGCGCTGCCTGGGTGCCAGCGGAAGTCGACTTGCCGATCCAGGAACAGTGCCCCTTGCCCCATTTGCTCGTGCATCTGGCACGCCAGGCTCAAATTCGACGGCCCAGCTCCCACTCCAATGCAAGAGAGCTCCACTTGTCTTGCTCCTTTAGGTGCTTCCCAACTAGGCGATGTTCGCGAGGAATATCGGCTCTGGCCATCGGCTTCAGTCTCCACGCGGACGATCTCGACTTCGGTGCCGCTGGATTTGCTGGATTTTGTCCCCGCTTTCGTATGGTCGGGTATGAAGCCCACATGGATCCCGGCCAAGTGATGCGATCGACACTTATGTCCACGACTTGTGGGCGTGGACGGGATCGACGTATCTCCGCCCGCTTCGATGATCGCGTTTCGGTCAGCGACATGCTTTCGAGGCTTGTTCCGTGTTTCAATCGGCAAAGCCGCCCGCCTCCACAATGGTACGCCTTCCTTCGACCGACTTGGGGATCGGCGAGGGCGCGGTCTCGAATGCGGCGACATTGAGCCTGCTCATAGGAGGGCATCCGCTGATGTTTTTCGGAAGATCCCCCGCATCAAACGTGCCAGAAGGAAACTTTCATGGAAGCAACGGTTAGCGGGTTTGTGATCCTGTCGGGTATCCGACAATGAGGCGGGAAACCTTGCGCCGGTGGCCGATTTGCCGCGTCGCCGTCCTCTTGCCATGAGCCGCTAGTTAATCGGGCAGCTCCGCATCGGAATTTTCTCTCAGGACGGCCAGCAACCCAGGTTCACGGACTGTGGCGCGGTAAAAGGCTCTTGCCCTTCTCGCGGCCGAAATCTGAAAAGGCGCCTTTGGAAGCCGGGGTCCCACGAGGTCTCTCCCGTCTTGCGGAAGATTGAGAAGAGATCCGGATTTTGAGACGCAGAACCCAGCTAAAGGCGGTCACACTATGTCGAGGCCGTGTGCCACATCCTGCAGCACCACGAGCCTGACGGTGCTCGTGTGACCAGCGAGACGCATTCGATCCGCAGCTTTGTGGAGGCTGCCCCAGGCGGGTCCGCAAGGAGATATTTTGGGAAGGCGAAGTGTTGACGGGTTGGGCCGCGAACGCAGGAATAACCAGGCGCTGATCCAAAAAGACAACGTTGTTTCGGGCCAATCGAGGTTGGACCTGCTGATCGGTCGTCAGACGAAGCGAGCCAACTTGCGCCGCGGTGCGATGAACGAAATTCTCGCCGGCTCGAACTTTACCGCCTTACGAGGAGGTTGCACAAAAAGCGCGGCCTTGCCCAATCGTACCACAAGGGGGCCGACAGGGCGGCCGAAATGTGCAACCTGGTTAAGAAGCTGGCGCAACGGAGCCGAGCGAGGCGGACTCGAGGGGACGAGGATGAAAGCGCGCAAATCCTTAAAGAGACGGCGCGCGTCGAGAAAACTCGTGTCTGGCTGAGATCGGGGCAAGGGTAGCCAAGGCTCCCCAACCGTGGCGAGGCCCGTGATCACGCTTTAGGCACCCAATAATGATAATGGAAAAATCTGCGCGAAACGGTCGCACCGGTATTGACATTAATTGACACTCCCCGCGAACACTTGCATAAGCCACATAGCGGTAGTGACTAGGTGCATGCCGCACCCAAATTTTCCCTAGGGGCGAGGTCTGATCTATGGCGGCACTGGCGAAATTCAGACCAGTTGATTCCGGCCAACACGACAAGGACGAACTCCGCGAGATTGTCCGTGAGCGCTCTTTTCGATTCGGACGCTACACGCTCTCGTCGGGCATAGAGAGCGACATCTATTTCAATATGAAGCCTACCATGATGGTGGCGCGAGGCGCGCAACTTGCCGCTCTTGAGTTCCTAAAAATAGCTAAGCAAGTGAAAGCAGAGTACGTCGGCGGACTTGAAATGGGAGCGGTCCCCGTAATCGGATCGATGGCGGCTGTCAGCTCGGTGATGAACAATCCCATAAACACGATCTTCGTTCGCAAGGCTCCAAAGGCCCATGGCACAAGGGATGTGATTGAAGGTCTTGGGCCTAAAGAAGATCTTCAGGGAAAAGTGGTCCTAATCGTTGACGACGTTGCCACAAGCGGCAAGTCGATATTGAAGGCGATTGAAGAGGTTCGCCGCGTCGGCGGCATTGTGGGTGACGCTGCTTGCCTCGTGGACCGTGACGAGGGAGCTACGGCCCTGCTAGCCCAACATGGCGTCACGCTGCACTCCGTACTGCACGCGAGCGAATTTGTGGAACGCCACTGACAATCTCGTACAACGTCTTTCCGGCGACCTAGCCTTGGAGGACATTCCGCCGCTTTGCAGCGAGTGCAGGCGCCTCGCGAACAAGAGTGATTGCCCTTGCCCATCCTCCCTCCTTTTGGTGCAACATATGCTCGCTGCCGTTCACCAGCGGGTTGACGCTATTGACTACCTCTCAGAGCAACGCGTCCTAAGACTGAAGGCTTTTACCGGCTATCTGGCGGCGGTCGTTCGAATAGCTTCAAAGAGAGGCGACGCGGCACCCTGGATTGATCTAGCAACCCGGTTTAGCGCTCTTTTCGGTCCCGACGAGGTTGCCCATTAATCTCGCGCTGATCGTTTTTTCGTGGAACGAGCAGCCCTCGTCGGCAATCGCGAGCGGCATGCCGGCGCATATGCGAGCGTAAAAGCGCCGAGCAGCCGGTGCTGAATCTCGAACGTGACGACGCCGATTGGCGCGATGTGCGTCGGCTCGGGGCCCTCGTGCCCAAGCATGGTGCGTTCCCATTCCCAGCATCATGCTGCAGGGCAGAGGAGGTGCTGTCCCGCCAGTGTTAGATCACATTCAATTCCCTGAACGCCCGCCCCTCCGCGACGCGCTCATATCCGAACGCCGTGCAATCGATCGTGCGATAGCTGCCATGCACGATGAGCTCCGACGGCGCCTTGCCGACCGCCGGCGCCTGCTGCAGGCCGTGGCCGGAAAAGCCGTTGGCGAAGAGGAAGTTGTCGACCTGCGCATCCGGCCCGACCACCGCGTTCTGGTCGAGCGTGTTGTAGTCGTGAGGGCACGCGCGCGTCGGCTTAATGGCTTCGAAGGCGGGAATGGGGGTCGCCAGCGCCGGCCAGATCATCTCTTCGAACAGCGGCCAGTCGGGCTCGAAACCGTTGGGGTCGGCGGGGCCGTCGCCCTCTTCCGATTCGGCCCCGCCGGTGATGTAGCCCGAGCCTTCCGGTCTGACTAGATGCCGGTCGGATCGACCAGTATTGGCATGTCGTCATATTTCTCGCGCGCCTCGAAGAGAAAGACATTGCGCTTGCGCGATTCCACTGGCAGCGCCAGTCCGGCCATTGCTGAAACTTTGCCGGCATTCGGCCCGGCGGCGTTGACGACGATGCCCGCGTCGAGCCGCTCGCCATTGTCGAGCTTTGCCCTGGTAACACTGTCGCCCTGCGGCACCGGCATGCCTGCCTCGGCATCGTGCTGGCCCTCCTGAGGCGCATGATGGCATGAACCGCCTGGTTGAGCGCGCTACGCGCTTCGAGATCATCCTGCCGGTTAATTTGAATGGAGCACGCCTTTTCCGAAAACCGTGGTGAAGAATGGCTCGAAAATACGGGTCCGGTTGCTGGGCGAAATACCGCCGCCCTCGTCGCTCACCAGGACAATGGCCTTGCCGTCCCCGTCGCCCCTGTGATTAAAACCAGCGTGGCGCCGTGCCTCGCCGAATTGTCGATGAGATTGGCGAGCACATCCGCATTCTCGGCCGATATGCGCAGGCCGGTCGCTCCGCCGGCCTCGACGCGAAGTGCCGGCCTGTCCTGGGCCTGCAGCAGCGCCAGCCCGGCACCAATCGACGTGCTTTCGCCACTGGCGCGAGATTTTCGGCGCGCCAGGTCGAGCAGGCGGCGCACCAGCAGATTAAGCCGCCCCACGTCAGTGACGATATTTGTTCGAAAACCGCCGCCGCTTGGCCTCATTCATTGCGCTGCCTAGGTGCCAGCGGAATCGAAGTGCCGACCCAGGATCAGTGCCCCTTGCTCAATCTCTTCGAGTATCTTCCACGCAAGGCTCAAATTGGATGGGGCCAGCACCGAGACCAACGCAAAAGAACTCCACTTATCTTGCTCCTCTGATGAGTGTTTTCCACTCAGCGGGATTTTCGCAGCGACCCGCATTGGGCATTGCGAATGTCACAGGCACAGTGGAGCCTCGAACAGCATCGGTGCCGCTTCGGAACCGTCATCGGGCCAAAAACAGCGGCAATGTCGGCTTATCAAAGATCCATCTGGTCACACCGCCAAAGAGCCGCTCACGCAGCCGACGGCTGCCATAGGCGCCCATGACTATCATGTCGGCAGAAATGTCGATTGCGTGCTGCGCAAGCACCGTGGCCGCCGATTTGCCGGCACTTGGCAGTAGGTCAACCGACACCCGAGCACCGTGCCGAGTGAGATAGGCAGCGATGTCGGCTCCAGGCTCCGCGCCATTGCCGTTGTAGTCGACCTTCGGATCGACCAGGGCGACACGAACCTCCTCAGCAACGCATAGGAGACCCAGCGCTTCTCGAACCGCACGGAAGGCCTCCACTCGCGAATCCCAACCAACCAGGACTCGCCGTGGCCACAGCGTCGCCTCAGCACCCTTAGGCACTACGAGCACCGGCGTTCCCGTTTCGAACAAGCAGCCGTTGACCACAGGAGGTCCGAGATTCTCGTCGTTGAGGAGCCCTGGTCCGATGATCGTCAGGTCGGCGCAGAGCGCCCGCTGTCGTGCCGCTTCACCGAGGCTGGCCGGATCGCAATAGTCGGTGTCAACGTCATAGTTGAGCGACATAGATTCCAGCAGTTTCTGGATATCGCTGGAGCGCTTTTCCAGCCTGACCGCGTCCTGTGCAAATCGATCGATTTGCCGCAACTGATTGTTCAATTTGGCACTTGCCAGTCCACGTCCTACCGGCCACTCGAGGACACCATCTCCGATCCGCCACATAAGGAGCGTCGGATGGGGTATAATCAGTACGGAAAGATAAGCGCCGATTTCCGCACACAAGCGGGCAGCAGTTCTGACGTCCTGATCGGAATGGTCAGCGCCGGTCAAACAGAGTACGGTTCTAAAGGCCATTTTCCTAGTTCTTCCTGAGTATTCGTTGACGGCGTTTCAGGCCGCAAGACCGGCTCACCGCGCGAGGAAAAGGGAGTGGCACCACACCAGCGACTTGATCAGCCGTCCAGCTTCTCGAGCGAGTAGCCGGACGACCTCACTGTACGGATGACGATATCGGTCGAGGCCGTCTCCAGCGCCCTTCTGAGCCGACTGATGTGGACATCGACTGTGCGTTCACCGACATGAATATTGGCCGGCCAAGCCGCGGCGATCATCTCGTCCCGGCTGAAGACCTTGCCGGGAGTTTCCAGCAAATGCCGCAGCAAGTTGAACTCGATTGGTCCGAGATGAATGTCATGGCCATTGCCGCAAACCCGGCGGGCATCGAGATTCATCGTAACGTTGCCAAAAGAGAGCCAGCTGCCGTTTTCAACCCCGTTTGAACCCGGCTTCGGCAGCGCCAGCCTCGTCCGCAGACAATCGAGCAGCTTGGCCGGGTCGATCGGCCGCACAAAGCTCTCAACGCCTGCCTTCAACAGATCGAGGTGCTGGTTCTCGGCGCCAGGCGCGATCAGGGCAATGATGAGCAGACCGCCGGTCCGGGGCTCCCGCTTGAGCCGGGCGCAGATTGCGGACCCGGTAAGGCTCGTTGGACCGCAGTCCAGCACCACGGCCTGGAATTCCCGATCGTCGGCCAATGCAAGCGCCTCCTTCGCGCCGCCTGCCAGCTCACTGGCGAAGCCGTCCACCTCTAGTATGTGGCTGAGGAACAGATAGAACTCCGCATCTTGCGAACAGATCAGGACGAGTGGCTTCATTGGTGCTACCCCGAGAACCAAATTGGCCTCGACCACGTTGGCCGCGTGGGCTGGCCCAAGCGGCTCCTCAACGTCTGACATGGTTTCTCTTGCTCGAAATCCGGTTCATGCGCGTGCCACCTCGGGATAGGCGTCGATGGCTGCAATGGCATCGTCGACCAGTTTTGTACCGGCCGCGGCGAGTTTGCAGAACGTCTCGAAGCCGAACCGATGGACGTCGCGCAGGGTCTTCGACAGAACAACCAGCCGCCCGGCGGTGAACAGCACGCGCCCGAAGCCCTCATGACTCATTTCGATCATCGGCGATGCCATCAGGTTGGAGCGCTCCTCGATCGCAAGGGCGACGGCAGTGTAAAACTTGTCGAGTCTCCACAGCACGTCCGGATCGGGATCGCCGATGATTGGAATCGCACGGCGCTGTTCCTTGCTGACGATGAAGTCGGCCAGCAGCTCGGCGTCCGCTTTGCCGTCCCAGGACCCGTGGGAATCCTGCGCACGGATCAGTCGCACGAGGCATTTGACGAACGGCCTGGCAAGGGCCGCCTGGTCATCGTTGACAGCAGGGGTGATGGCGACTTCAAACATTTTGCTCTTCCTCGTTTCAGTCCTCGTCCTCGAAGGAGGGGTTCTTTTCGGCGAAACCAGCGTCAGCCAGCACCTTGCGCAGCCAGGGCGCAGGACATGTCCTCAGCATCATCTGCGTGCGCAACAGCACCGCTTGGATCGTTTGTGGCTGCGGCACCTTGATCGGATGGATTTTGGCAGAAACAACCTTAGCTGCCGAAGGCCCGCCGATGGCCAGACAAAACAGCAGCTGGCAGCCCTTCAGCGCCTCCACCTTTGGCGTGATGCGGTCATCGCCTTCGGTCCGATGCTCCCCACTCTCATCGGAAACGTCATCGAAGGCCACGGCTTCCACGAGATGCCACTCCTCGCGCGTGACGTCGTAGACAGCAAAGCGCTTGGCCGACCCGAAATGGGCATCGAGATTCTTCATGTCTTGCGTGGCGATGGCAACGCGTAATGCGCCTGCTCGTCGTCGAGGCATGCGTGGGTGAATCTCGTCAGTGACGAGTGATAGGCGACGAACGTAGCTCATCTGGCATTTCTCGTTTTCGGAATGGATCAAGCGCCTCAGGCGTCGGCGCGTGCTGATTGGCCTGGAAGATGTTGGCAACCTCGAAGATCAGGTCGCGGGTCCCCTGATAGAGGATTTTGAGCTTGTGCTGGCTGCCGAGCCGGTCGAAGATCGGGAAGCCGACGCGCATGAGCGGGATGCCAAGGCGTTGCGAAGCCTGGCGACCGTGGGAGTGCGTAACGAGGAGATCCGCGCCCGCTGCAAGAGCTTCCAAATCGCGGAGATCGCCGATCTGAACCCACTCCGCCGATACTTTTTCCAGAATCTTCGACATATCGGTCGTGGTGACCGCCGCCGCGATTTTGGAGCCCATGCCGGCGAAGAACGTTGCGAGTTGATAGAGTTGGTCTGGTTCAGCAGCGATCGCAATTTTCTTGCCTCCGAAATGAAAATGTCCGTCGAGCAACGCATCCTGCAATTGCGCCCGGCGACGGCGCACCCGGGCCGGCACCACCGCGCCCGAAAGCCACGACAGCAACGAGACGAACCGGTCGACAGCCTTCAATCCGGTCAGCGACTGCAACACCACGTAAGGCACGCCGGTCAACCCGTGCAGCATTTTCGCCGGGTGACGCATGTGTTCGCCGATGGCGATGCATTGCGCGGCGGTGCCCAGCTCCCGGATATCCTCGACGCTGGTGCCGCCATAGGTGGTCGTTACCCAGCGGTCAGGAACCGTACCGTCGAGCGAGCGGGAGACGTCCGGCAAAATAACCGGCTTGAGCCCAAAACTTTCAACCATGTCACGCAAATGCTCGATGTCGGCGACAGTGAGGTTGCATCCGGGCAGGATCGCAATCTTCTTTGGCTGTCTGGTCCGTACGCCCGGCCGTGTAATCCCTTCGATCATCGCCGCGACAGCTTTGGCCCAGCCTGCTTCGATCGCACCGTCAAAATCCGGCGTGTTGGCCAGCACAACTTCAGTACCGGCGAGCTCTTCCACATGCTTCAGCTTGATGTTGGCAATATCGCTCGCGCAATCTTCGCCACGGGTCTCTACCAGCGCGGTCGTGCACACTCCTATCAGCTTTGGCTTAGTGCGGGTTTTGAGATTGAGGATCGCCTCTTCCAGATGGTCCGCTCCGCCGAGTATGGCGGCCACCTCGTCCATCGCCGTTGTCTGCAAGGGGATCGCTTCCTTGAAATGACGCACAAAGAGCACCAGCGCGAAGCTGGTGCAGCCTTGGCTGCCATGGAACAGGGGCATCGCACCGTCGACTCCGAGAAAAGCGAGGGCGGCACCCATCGGCTGTGACGACTTCAGCGGGTTGACCGCCGCTGATTTGGTATTGCGAAGGATGCGGACCATCGGATGTCCTCAACGCTCGCCGAAGCGCTGAGCCGTCGCGCCGGTTAATTCATTGAAAGCGTTCACACTCGCGGTCCCGTCCTTCGTGCTCGAAAGATCGTCCTTCACGGCAGGCTGGCAATCCCACGGCGCCGGCTCACGCACCTGGCCCCAGATCGGGTTATGAATGGCGAGGTCGATCTGCCGTACAAATTCCACCATGCCGTCATAGCCGGCATATGGATGTTGGCGTTCCTGGTTGATATCGAGCCAGGGTGTCTTCGCCTTCAGCGCGATGAATTGCGTGCGCCCGCCCGACAGCATGATGTCGGCCTTGTCTTTTGAGAGCATTGCGTAAAGATCGCGCGCTGCCATCTGCTCGAACATGTGGTTTTCGTCCTTGAGGATCCGTTTGATCCGCTCCTTGTCTTCGACGGTGGATTTCTTGACCGAGGTGCCGACGATCTCCATGCCGATCTCCATCAGCGCGTTGACGACCGACCAGGACTTCACACCGCCTGTGTTGAGCAGCACGCGCTTGCCTTGAAGCCGCCGGCGGTAGGCCTCGAGCTTCTTCCACGCAATCGCCTCCTGCTCAGCAATCAGCCTCTCTGTGCGATCAAGCATCTCCGCATCGGCGCCCTTCCTCACTAGCAGCTCAGCCAGGTTGCGAAGTGCTTCCGAAGTATCGGTTATCCCGTAGAAGGACCCCTCGAAGAACGGGATGTCCCAGCGCTCCTCCATTTTGCGGGCCAGATTGATGAGCGCGCTCGAGCACACCATCATGGCCGCACGGGCGCGGTGCGCGGATGCAACGTCGATGTAACGCGCATCGCCCGGAATGCAGGCGCGCACCCGGATGCCGAGCCGATCAAGCAGCGGCTTCACCAGCCAAAATTCGCCGGAGAGGTTGAATTCGCCAAGGATGTTGATGTCGCAGGGCCCCGCGTCGTCTGGTTCCACCGTGCCGATGACATGATCGAGCAGCGCTTCGGCGGCGAGTTTGTTCCCGAGGTTCTTGGAGCCGGCCAAGCCCGGCGCGTTGATCGGCACCACGGCCAGACCGAATTTTTCGGCCGCGCGTTTGCACACGGCCTCGATGTCGTCGCCGATCAGCGCCGTCACGCAGGTCGAATAGACGAAGACTGCCGGTGGAGCGTATGTTTCCTTGATCTCGCGGATCGCCTTGAACAGCTTCCGCTCGCCATGCCCCATCACGACGTCGAGTTCGGTGAGGTCGGTCGTGAAGCTTGTCCGCCACAGGGTTGGCCCGGACGAAGCTGCGCCTCTGTTGTCCCAGGAATTCCCCTCGCAGGCGAGCGGCGCATGGACCAGGTGCGCAACGTCGGTGATCGGCTGCAGGACGATCTTGGCGCCGTCAAAGGCGCAGCCGCCGGCTGCCGCCCCAGGGGTCAGCGGCTTCGAGCAGCCCTCCTTGCGCGCCTTGGCATCCTTGCCGCGGTTTTTATCGCATGCGGGCTCGTCGAAAACGTCCTGGATCTTGGCACTGAGCGAGGTCATTGCGTCAATCTCCGAACTCATTGGGCGGGGCGGCCACGGCGGAAAGCCGGCACCGGCTCTTAGCGGGTGAGGTCATAGGAATAATCCGTCACGCCAGTCTCGCTCGTCTCGCGATCGAGCTTGTCGAATATCTTGTCGAGGATCGTCGTCAGCACGCGTAAACCGCCCTGGTAGCCCATGAGCGCAAAGCGATGGTGATGGTGCCGATCGAAGATTGGAAACGTCAGCCGGATCAGCGGCGTGCCGGTATCGCGCTCCAGATACTTGCCGTAGGAATTGCCGATCAGCAGGTCCACCGGCTCTGTATAGAGCAGCGAGCGCATTGCCCAGAGATCCTTGCCCGCCCAGACCTGCGCATCCTGGCCGAAGGGCGAGGATGCAAGCAATTCCTTCATCTCGGCCTCCCAGGCCGATGTGCCGTTGGTCGCGAGGCAATGTGTCGGCTCGCCGCCGGTCTCCATGACGAAGCGGGCCATGGCGTAGACGAAGTCCGGATCCCCATAGATTGCGTACTTCTTACCGTGCAGCCATGACTGGCTGTCGGCCATCGCGTCAACCAGTCGGCCGCGCTCCATCCGGATGGTCTCGGGAATCTGCTTGCCGGAAATCGCCGAGACCTTCATCAGTAACTCGTCGGTCGCCTTGACACCTAGTGGATAGCGGAAGGACGCCGTCGCCTGCCCGACCTCGCCGCAATATTCCAGCGTCTTTCGGGTGTTGTAATGCTGCAGCGACAGCGTCGCCTCCGCGTTGAGTGCCCCTTTCACGTCTGCGATCTTTGTGCCGCCGTCATACATGCGGTATTCGCCGTCCGACGGTGTGTCGAACTGGTCGGAAGCGTCTTGAATGAAGGTATAGGTGATACCCATCAGGTCGAGGAGGCGCTTGAGTTCCCGGTTGTTTCCGACGCAGAATCCGTCGAAGCCTGGAATGATGTTGATGGTGCCATCTATTTGGGAGCGCTCGCTGCCCTTCCAGAAATGCTCCAGCACACCCTTGACCATGCCGTCATAGCCATCGACATGGCTGCCGACGAAGGCAGGCGTATGAGCGAAAGGCACGTCGAAGTCGCCCGGGACCGAGCCTTCGTTTTTGGCGTTCTCGATGAAGCTGCGCAGGTCGTCGCCAATGACTTCAGCCATGCAGGTGGTCGAGACGGCGATCATCTTGGGGTCGTAGAGCTTGTAGGTATTGGCGAGCCCGTCAACCATGTTCTTTAGGCCGCCAAACACGGCCGCGTCCTCGGTCATCGAGGAGGAAACCGCTGACGACGGCTCCTTGAAATGTCGCGACAGATGCGAGCGGTAGTAGGCAACGCAGCCCTGGCTACCGTGGACGAAAGACATGGTCCGCTCGAACCCCGCGGCCGCGAATACCGCGCCGAGCGGCTGGCATGCCTTGGCGGGGTTTATGACAAGCGCCTCGCGAGCGAGGTTCTTTTCGCGGTATTCCCAAGTCTTGGTCAATTCGCGTTGATCCGCGACGATCTGATCAGGGTGCGGACATTCGAAATTCAGTTTCTTCTCGGCAAGCATATGTTTGTATTCCGGCTCGCGGAACAGGGGGGCGTGGTCGAGAACTTTTTCGGCCGATTGCGGCATGGTGGTCACCTTTCCATCTGGCTGCGCCAAGCGGCAGCACAGGGACATCAAGACGTTAAGGGCCTGCCTCGGATCGAGCGCGCCCCAAGCATTTATCGGCCTCCCTGCCTGGCAGGGAGGCCAGTCCTCATTCGGCGGCGAGCGCCGTCGGCGGCGCGTCCTTCATCTTCTTCCACGGCGCGCGGTAGAGGTCCCAGACCGGGTTGTTGATGGCGAGATCCATGTCGCGGGCGAAAATGGCGAAGCCGTCATAGCCGTGATACGGGCCGGAATAGTCCCAAGAGTGCATCTGGCGGAACGGGATGCCCATCTTCTGGACCGGGTACTTCTCCTTGATACCGGAGCCAACGAGATCAGGGCGGATGCCTTCGATGAACTTCTCCAGCTCGTAACCGGTGACGTCGTCATAGACGAGCGTGCCATTTTTCACGTAATGGCCGGTGCGCTGATAGTCGTCGTTGTGGGCGAATTCGTAGCCGGTACCAACGATCACCATGCCGAGGTCCTCGTAAGCAGTGATGACGTGGCGTGGGCGCAAGCCGCCGACATAAAGCATCACCGTCCTGCCTTCCAGGCGCGGTCGGTACTTGGCGATGACGGCATCGACCAAGGGCCGGTACTTGGCGATGACCTTTTCGGTCTTCTTCTCGATTTCCGGGCCGAAATGCTTGGCGATGTTGCGCAGAGAAGTTTCGATCTGGGAGGGGCCGAAGAAGTTATATTCCATCCAGGCGATCCCGTACTTTTCCTCCATGTGCCGGCAGATGTAGTTCATCGACCGGTAGCAGTGGATCAAATTGAGCTTGGCCTTGGGCGCGCGCTCTATCTCGGCGAGCGTGGCGTCGCCCGACCAGTTGCCGACCACCCGAAGGCCAATCTCCTCGAGCAGGATACGCGACGCCCAGGCATCGCCGCCAATGTTGTAGTCGCCGACGACGTTGACGTCGTATGGGCCGGACTCGAACTCGACATCTTCCTTGCCGAAGACCCAATCGCGGATCGCATCATTTGCAATGTGGTGGCCGAGCGATTGTGAAACGCCGCGGAAACCTTCGCAGCGCACCGGTACAATCGTCTTCTCGTGCTCTTTGGCCTTCTTGCGCGACACTGCCTCGATATCGTCCCCGATCAGGCCGATCGGGCATTCGGACTGCACCGAGATGCCGCCATTGAGCGGAAACAGGTCCTCGATCTCGTCGATGATCTTTTCCAGCTTCTTGTCGCCGCCGAAGACGATGTCCTTCTCCTGGAAGTCGGAGGTGAACTGCATTGTCACGAACGTGTCGATGCCGGTCGTGCCGACATAATAGTTGCGGCGTTGCGACCAGGAATATTGCCCACAGCCGACCGGCCCGTGCGAGACGTGGACCATATCCTTGACCGGACCCCACACCACGCCCTTGGAGCCGGCATAGGCGCAGCCCCGAATTGTCATCACGCCCGGAATGGATTTGATGTTCGATTTGACGTCGCATTCGGAAAGGCCCTTGTCCTCCGCTGAGGCCTCGTCCTTGCTCATTGCGACACCGAGGTGCTTCTTGCGACGCTTCGCCGCCTTGTCTGGATATTGCGACAGCACGTCTTCGATAAGCTTCGCATGCAAGGCGCCGTCATTCTCATAGTCGAGGCCCATGGGACCTGCCCCTTTCAAGGTTCGGGTAACGCCTCGCCAACGAGGCCTTGTTTCGCAGAAAGGGGCGCCAGGTCATGGTCGGCGCCCCTGTTGGTAGCGGGGTTACTGAACGACGGACAGTTTCGCTTCCTTGGCCTGAAGCTCGGCAAGCATTTGCTCGTCGCTCTTCATGATGCCGAAGTCGAGCAGCATGTCCTCGAGCTCCTCCATGGTGATTGGGGTCGGGATGGTGCCCTGGCCCGAATTGAGATGGATCTTCTCGGCCAACGCGCGGTACTCCCCTGCCTGTTTGGAGTCCGGCGCGTACTGGATTACCGTCATCTTCCTCAGTTCGGCGTGCTGGACGATGTTGTCGCGCGGCACGAAATGGATGAGCTTGGAATTGAGCCTGGCGGCCAGCGCTTCGGAGAGGTCGAGCTCGCGGTCGGTCTGGCGCTCGTTGCAGATCAGCCCGCCGAGCCGCACGCCGCCCGAATGGGCGTATTTTAGGATACCCTTGGCGATGTTGTTGGCGGCATAGAGCGCCATCATCTCGCCCGACATGACGATGTAGATTTCCTGAGCCTTGTTTTCCCGGATCGGCATTGCGAAGCCGCCGCACACCACGTCGCCCAGCACGTCGTAGGAGACATAGTCGACATTGTCATAGGCGCCGTTCTCCTCAAGGAAGTTGATCGAGGTGATGACGCCGCGGCCGGCGCAGCCGACACCCGGCTCAGGCCCGCCGGACTCCACGCACTTGATGTCTTTGTAGCCGATCTTGAGCACGTCCTCGAGTTCGAGGTCCTCCACAGAACCTTCCTCGGCGGCGAGATGCAGAACCGTGTCCTGCGCCTTTGCGTTCAGGATCAGGCGGGTAGAGTCGGCTTTGGGGTCGCAGCCGACGATGAGGATCTTCTGTCCGAGGTCGACCAGGGCAGCGAGCGTATTTTGAGAGGTGGTGGACTTGCCGATGCCTCCCTTTCCGTAGAATGCGATCTGACGCAGACCTGACATGTTGCTTCCTTCCTTCTTTCCATCCATAGCGGCTACCCGCGACTTGAAGTCCGGTCGGCAGAATCCGGCGCCTCGCACAGATCGTCTCAAAACTCGTGCCAATTTGTCCGGCTGGATCGAAAAAGAAATTTTATGATTGCTTTTCAGCTATTTAACATTTGGCGAAAATATTAAATTGGCTAAATAAACTTATGTCGCAGGCCCGACAAAGGCGACAGGAGCTGTCGATGGCGTTACTCGCGACCGCTATTGAACCGTAAGGGAGGAAGGCAACCACCCCATCTGCCAAGCCACCGGCAGGCGTTTTCTTAGGCGACGCGCCAGTTGCAAAGTCCAGCGCCGTCGCGTCGGCCAGCCCCAACCGAGTTTTGGCAGGATCTTTGTCGAATAGGCCGGCATGCGTTCACCTGTCATACCGAATCGGCTCGGCTACGACATAAAGACACGCTAACGCCTGCTGCCGATCCGATCGGACATCTGAAGGTGGCAGTCGCGTGGCGATAAAAGCCTTATCGCCTTCCCAGGGAGTTTGCTGGAGCACCTTCTGTAGGTCGTGCCCCCCGCGTGGTGTAGCTCGGCGGTTACGAAGCCGCTCGCGAGCGCGCCCTCAACAGCGCTGGAGCGAGCGAGCGGCGAAGCCGCGGCGCATGGCCGAGAAGGCGCGGCATGGTCTGGGTCAATGAAGGCCTCATCACCACGCCTGAGGCGCCGTTCGGCGGCGTCAAGGAATCGGGCCTCGGCAAGGAAGGCGGACATCAAGGCATCGAGGACTATCTCGACACCAAATATGTCTGCATCGGCGGACTTGGTCTCTAGCGTCGCCGGCTTTGCTGTCATTGAGGCGGAAGCTTCGGGCGTTGTCGCAGGCCGTCATCGGCGACATAATCCACACCGGTGCGCGGCGATGAGCTGATCCGCTCCCGCAACGTCGTTACAGCTGGAGCTGGAAAACGGCCACCCAGCTTTCAGCCGCGCTAGACATCATCGTCCGCCCGATGCGCCGTTCGCCAAGGCACTGCTGCGGAAACGCCCATCTCGGTGCGCGATTGTGTAGCCCTGTCGTTTACGTCGACATTGCCTATCGCGGAGCGTACCCGCGACGGCAGCTTGGGCCATCCTTCGTTCAAAATTGTCGCTGGCATTCAGTGAGGTGGGCCGGGGAGTTCGAGGAGCGCGTACGCTATCTCGTCCTCGGTCCCAGCCAGATTCCGCAGCGCGCTCAGCCAATTCCTGCAAGGCCGGTTCCAAGGCGAGCTGATATTGAAGGCTGCGCTCCGGATGCGGCCGGGCAGCTTGGGTCCACGATTGCAATCCTTGATCGCTTCTTTGCAGGCCATGGGCTCTCGCCGCTCTCCCTTACCCAGACGGGGCGCGCCAGCTCACGTGTTGTTGTTGGTGTGCGCCCCCGGCAACCAGGCCGATCACCTCTTCCTCGATCGCCTTGCCCTGGTCGACCGCCGAGAGCAGATCCGTCAGCAGGTTGTCGCCCGGATCCTGGCGCTTGTCCCACATCTTGCAGCGAATGTAGGCGCGCAGTTCTTCCCAGGCCAGGCGAGACGCGCTGCGCGGACCGCTTTCATGCTGGTGCGTCGTCACCTCGTCGGACAGCCCGGCGAAAAAGGCGTGATCCTCATAGAGCACGCCAATCAGTGCACTGATGACCATGGCCGGAAGCGGAAAGGAGAAGTGGCGCCTCAGGTCGGCGGGCTGGGGCTGGACAGCTAACGTGTCGAACAACTCCGCGGCGATCGCCTCGACCTGTTGCGCGAGCAGCTTCACCCTGCGGTTGCTGAAGGCCGGCGCCACGATCGTACGTAACCGATCGTGCTCGCCCCCCTCGTGCGAGACCAGCCACCCCGGCGAACCGAGAATCACCGAATCCGGGGTGAATGCCGCCGGCGGCATTCCCGCGGGCCGGAACGCCGCGTCGGACAGCGCCGCCTTGGCCTCGTCGTAGCCTGTCACCCACCAGCCTTCGTGCCCGGACGGGAAGCGCACGCGGTGGATCGGACCGTTGGTGCGTAACGCCAACATCTCGGGCGAGGGCTCGATGTGATCGACGCGCCACATCGCAGCGTCGGCAAGGGGTGTTCGGGCATGGTGGCACTTCACTCTCTAAGCGACGGAAGGGCGGAAGCTGACCGGCCACTTTCACAAGGATATGCGCCCGCCATATCAAGATACGCCGGAAAGGTGACGACAAAGCAGGCGCCGGCGCCGGAGGGCGATTCGTGGTGCACGGTTGCGCCGTGACGCAATGCGATCTTACGCACCAGCGACAGGCCGAGGCCCCAGCCGCCGGCCGTCTCGCTGCTGCCCTGTGGCCGGAAGAAGGGCTCGAAGACACGCTCACCGGTTCCTTCCGGCAGGCCCGGCCCGTGATCGCACACCTTGAGCACCACCGAACCGCCTTCGATCCCCACATGCGCGCTAACCGGCGGGCGGCCATGTCTCTGCGCGTTCTGCATGAGATTGCGAACTAGCCGCATGAGCAGCTTCGGGTCTCCCACGACGACGCCAGGTTCGCCTGAGACGTCGACGCCGAAGCGTGCGCCTTTTTCGGCCGTTAGCGCCAGTAGATCCACCGGCTCTACCTGCTCCAGCTTCTCGATGTGGTCGAGCCGGCTGGCAAGCAAGATTTCCTCCACCAGCGCATCGAGTTCGGCGAGGTTGCGCACGATCTCATCGCGCATCGGGCCGCTTTGTTCGTTGGCGATGAGGTCGATCGCCACGCGCAGCCGCGCAAGCGGCGAGCGCAACTCGTGGCTGGCATTGGCAAGCAGCGAGCTATGCGCGGCAAGCAGCCGCTCGATCTGCTCGGCGGCGCGGTTGAAGCTCGCCGCCACCGCCGCCACCTCGTCACTACCGCGCACGGCGACGCGCGTGTCGAGAGCGCCTGCGCCCCAGCGATCCGCGCCCTTGCGCAATGCCTCAAGGCGGCGTGTGAGATGACGCACGACTGGAAAGGCGACAAGCCCTATCACCGCGGCGATCAGCGCGAAAAAGCCTGCCGGGCCGAACGCGGCACTTTCGAGTTCCTGGCCCACCTCTACGAAGATCGCGCTGGCGATCGTCACTGCAGCGAGGCTGATGAGCACGGTGAGATAGATCTTGACGAAAAGGCTGTTGCGCATGGCTTATCTGTCATCGTCCTGGCAACGGGCAAAGACATAGCCTACGCCGCGTACCGTAATGATGCGGCGAGGATCTTTCGGATCTGTCTCGATCGCGGCGCGGATGCGCGAGACATGCACGTCAATCGACCGGTCAAACGCTTCGCCCTTGACAATGTCCATGAGCTGCTCGCGCGACAGCGTGCGCCCGGGACTTTCGGCGAACGCCACCAAGAGATCGAACTGATAGCTGGTCATCGGGCAGTCGCGCCCCTCGACGCGGGCCGAACGCGAGGCAGGGTCGATTTCCAGCCGTCCGAAGCGCATGATGCGCGGCGAGGTGTTCGCGCCGGCGTTACGGCGGCGCAGGATGGCCTTCAACCGCGCCAGCAACTCCCGCGAATTGGACGGCTTCGACAGATAATCGTCGGCGCCTATTTCCAGCCCCACGATGCGGTCGGTTTCGCCGCCTCGCGCCGTCAGCATCAGAACCGGCACGTCGGACTTCGCGCGGATGCGCTTGAGCGCCTCGAAGCCGTCCATGTCAGGCAGCATGACATCGAGAACCACGGCATCGGGCGACAGCCGCGCGATCTCGGCAAGGCCTGCGCCCGCCGTATCCGCCGTTACCACACGAAGACCGTTGCCCGTCAGATATTCCGCGACCATGGCGGACAGGCGCTTATCGTCGTCGATGATGAGAACCTGGTCCGCCATGCTCGTTTGTCTGCTCCGATTCGAACCTGTGCCGGTACAGAGCTTACCAGCGTCGGTGGCTGCGATCCTAGAAGAGTTCGAACAGCTCCGCCCGCTGCTCGGCCGTCAGCACCGCGGCTGCGTCGAGCAGCGCCGTCGTCAGCTTGCGCGAGGCCTCGTCGACCGCCGCGACGCGCTCAGCGCGCAGCTCCTCCGCCGCCTCGCGGTCGAGGGTTGCGGCGCCGAGCAGCTTGGCGAAATCGTCTTGCGCGTGGTGGAAGCCGCGTATGATCGGGCGGACATCGTGATCGAGCTTGTCCATGATCGCCTCCAACTTGTCTTCCTGCTCGGGTGTGATGTCGATATCATCGAGCATGCACTCTAAGTGATGCCTCAACCCAATTTCGTAGCTGAAGTTGGCCTGCATGTGCATGTCGGGTCCGCCGTGGCCCCCGTCCATGCCGAAGCGCTGCATGCGCCCGCAATCCTGGCTGAGCGCGCCAGTGACGCCGACGGCGGCAAGCGCTACTATCGCAATGCCGCCTATGGCGATGCGCTTGCCCCAGCCCTTCTTCTGCGTGGTGTCGTGATCGTACGTCATGATGGTCCTTTCGCTACTGCGGCATCTCTGCCGCGACTGGGCCAATCTGAGAGCCCAATGTTTCGGCTGTTGCGGGCGAATGTAAAGTTGTGTGAAGCCGGCAAGGCGATATTGCGGCGGGAAGCGCGGGAGTGCCGCGGAAGGTTCTCCACCCTACCTGAAACCCTGGGTCTTGAGCTCGATCTGATCGATGAGCCGTGAGGATCAATCTCTACGGTCTGGGAACAGGAAGGATGCGCGACGAGCAGACGTTCCAATGATGCGTCTTTGAGCGGCTACGTTTGGGGCCGTTGATCGGGATAGGGGGACGCCTCGCCGCGCCGACCCTCCCACACCACGGATACACGGATCACGTCCCAGGGCGGGTCGACCGGATTAAGCTCAGACAGATAGTGTCCTGAAGGTTCTGCAAAAAGTTCTGGAGAGAGACCAGCCCTTGCCCTGAGGCGAGGCGGCCATGGCACGCTGGTGACGTTGCGATCACCGATTCCCGTGGAAGGGTAAGTGCCATGACCAATCGAGAAATTAGACTGAGCAGAGGCGAGTTGAAAGCGTTGCTGTTGTCAGATGAGGACGGCTTTCGCAAGGTATTGCAGACTGTCGTGCAGGAGGCTTTGGTAGCCGAGATGACGGAGGCGATCGGGGTAGGCGAGCGGACGACGAAGCGGGTTGGTTAACGGTCCGGCTATTACGAACGCAAGCTTGTGACGCGGGTTGGCGTGCTGGAGCTCCGGGTTCCGCAGGATCCGGCCGGCCGGTTCTCGACGGAGTTGTTTGAGCGTTATTAGCGCTCGGAGAAGGCATTGGTGTCGGCGCTGGTCGAGATGTACGTGCAAGGCGTGTCGACCCGGAAGGTGAAGGCGATCACCGAGGAGCTGTGCGGCCATTCCTTCTCGGCCTCGACGGTAAGCCAGGCGACGGCGCGGCTGGATGAAGCCCTGAAGGCGTCCTTTGAGCAGCGGCCTGCCGAACCTTACCCGTACCTCATTCTGGATGCGCGCTATGAGCGGGCGCGCGAAGCCGGCGTGATCGCCAGCCAGGCGGTGCTGGTGGCGATCGAGGTCGACTGGGAGGGCCGGCGCCAGGTGCTCGGTGTCGATCTGGCCAACCGGGAAAGCCATTCGAGCTGGCGCGCGTTCGTGGCAGGGCTCAAGCAGCGCGGGCTCGCCGGCGTCGAGTTCGTCGTCTCCGACGACCATCCGGGGCTCAGGGCGGCGATCCGCGAAGTCCTGCCCAAGGCAGTCTGGCAGCGCTGTTACGTACATTATGGCCGATGTCCGGATTATGCCGACCTTGGGGGTGGATGTCGGCTTCGGAGGCGGCGATCGCTGCTATGGGGTCGGCATAATCACCGGCGGTCTGACGGATCGTGCAAACTCTTCTTCTTGTTTCCAAAGAAGGGGATGCTTTCATGTCAATCGATCCGGTTCGCGTTCGCGTCCAGGGCCCGCTTGCCCCGTTTGCGGCTGGGTTTGCCGGCGAACTCGCCCGACAAGGCTATACGCTGCTTTCCGCTCGCGAGCAGATGCGGCTGGGCGCGATTGAGCCGCTGGCTCGCATTGGAAGGCATGGACGTGGAGGGACTGGGTGCGAGCGAGGTCGATCGGTTTGTCCGTACCCGTCGTGCCGCTGGCCCGCAACTCCGCTCGATCAAAGCATTGCAGCCCCTGTTGGCCTATTTGCAGTCTCGCGGCGTGGTGCTGCCGTCGCCCCGTGCACCCGACGATCCGGCAGATCAGCTGCTGGAACGATACCAACGCTATCTGGCGATTGAGCGCGGTTGGGGGTAGCGACCGCCGATGTCTATGCCCGGATGGTGCGCCCCTTTCTGCGTCATCGATTGTCGTCCGACGGGCGTGCCCTGGACCTTGCGGGTTTGGCCGCGACCGACGCCGTCACCTTTGTCGTGGCACGTTCCCCTCAGCTGAGCCGCGGCGCGGCAAGCCTGACTGTAACGGCGCTGCGGTCGCTGCTCACGTTCCTTCATGTCGATGGTCTCATCGCGCGATCTCTTGCCGCTTGCGTGCCCTCGGTCGCCGGTCGGCGATTGGCTGGGTTGCCAAGGGACTGGATTGCGACCAGGTTCAGCGCCTGCTGACGTCCTGCGGCCGCGATACGTCGAACGGCTGCCGCGACTTCGCGGTCCTGACTATGTTGGTTCGTCTCGGCTTGCGGGCGGGGGAAGTCGCCAAGCTCAAGCTTGACGACCTGGATTGGCGGACCGGTGAGATTCTCGTACGGGGCAAAGGAAGCTGCATCGAACACCTTCCCTTGCCGGCCGATGTCGGCGAAGCGGTGGCGGCCTATCTGCGCCACGGCCGTCCCCGGACCGCCCAGGGCCGGACAGTATTTGTGCGAGTCAGGGCGCCCCACGATGCCCTCACAAGCGCTGGCGTGTCGCAAATCGTGGCCGCCGCCGATTGCCGCACCGGGCTCGGCCGGATCCACGCCCACGCCTGCGCCATACGGCGGCGTCGGCGATGTTGCGCGCCGGCGCGTCGAACGGAGGTCGGGCAGGTCCTGCGTCATCGCCGCGCCCTGACAACGGCGATCTATGCCAAGGTTGATCGCGAAGCCCTGCGAACGATCGCCCGCCCTTGGCCGGGAGAGGTGGCATGAGCGCCTTCGCCAGGCCCTGGCCGATTACCTGGCCATGCGTCGCGCCCTCGGCTACACGCTTGTTCGGTCCGAGAAGCTTCTTGCCCAGTTCCTCACCTATCTCGAGGCGCAAGGCGAAGACCACCTGACCACCAAGACGGCCCTCGCTTGGGCGATGCTGCCGGCAGGCGCGGATCGAAGCTGGATGTCGGCGCGACTTTCCGTCGTTCGCCGCTTTGCGACCCATCTGGGCGGGATCGAGCCGGCAACCGAGGTGCCGCCGTGTGATCTGCTGCCGGGGCGATCTTGCCGAGCGACGCCCTACCTCTATTCGCAGGAGGACGTCATCGCCTTGATGACGGCAACCGCGGCCTTGCGCACGCCGCATCGGGAAGCAACCTACCGGACCCTGATCGGCTTGCTGGCCGTGACCGGAATGCGGGTTGGAGAAGCGATCGGCCTGGACCGCGACGACTTCGATGCGGTCGGCGGCGGCCTCACCATTCGGCGCGGAAAGTCCGGAAATTCCCGCTTGGCGTTACATCCGAGCACTGTTGCGGCCCTCGGCAATTATCTGCGCCGGCGCGATCGACCCCGCCGGCCGCCGAACACGCCGGCCCTGTTCGTCTCACCGGCCGGCACGAGGCTGCTCTATGTGAACGTTCAAAACACGTTCCAGAAGCTCGTCTGTCGCGTCGGCATCGCCCCCCGCTCGGCAGGTTGCCGACCACGGCTCCACGACCTGCGGCACGCGTTTGCTAAAGACGCTTGAGCGGGAGCGGCTGACCCATCAGACGGTTCGCTATCATCTCCTTGCGGAATGCGAGATCGAAGGCATCGTCGTTGCGCAGCAGGTCCTGGTAGTCTCCGTAGGGACCGCTGAGGAAATAGATCAGCCAGACCGAGCCAAACCCAGCGCTCTGCGCGGGTAGGCCAAGGCGATCGATAATGCCGTCCAGCTCCGCTCGCATGAAAGCGCCAAGTGCGAAAAGACGTTCATAGAAGCGCGATATTGTTATCTCCGCATGCGTGTCCGAGTTGTCTATCTCGGCGATCACGTCGGCCTCCACCTAACCTTGCCGAGTGGGGAAGTGCTCGTGGCCAAGGATTCAAACCGTCAGGACGCGGGATACCCGGCTGGCGAGAGCGCAGATCGGAATCCGGCCGACGGTGTAGAGCTGCCGCGCGACAAGGCAAGCTGCGGCAAAGCTCGAGCCGATTCTGATCACCACAAAGGCGTCATCAACATCCTGACCGGCGGGCCGGCGAGATCGGCGACGAGATCTGCGCCAACCCGCTGGTCAAGAAGATCACCTTCACCGGCTCGACCGAGGTCGGCAAGATCCTGATCCAGAAGTCGTCCGTCACCGTCAAGAAGGTGTCGATGGAACTCGGCGGCAACGCGCCGTTCCTGGTCTTCGACGACGCCGATTCGAGCGCGCGGACCCGGAATGCGCGGCTTGCCGCAATCCGGTCGTTGTTCCGGTTCGCCGCCCTTCGTTACCCCGAGTACGCCGCGACAATCGAACGGGTGCTCGCGATTCCGCCTAAGCGTTTTGAGCGACAGCTTGTGACGTTCCTGACGGAGGAGGAACTCGATGTATTGCTGTCCGCCCCCGCGCGGTCGACCTACGCCTTGCTTCGGCTCGCCGCCCAAACCGGCCTGCGGGCGTCCGAACTGATCGGCCTTCACTGCGCCGATATCCATCTCGGTTCCGGCGCTCATGTCAGCTGTATCGGAAAGGGGCGAAAGCAGCGGATCACACCCCTTACCTCCAACATGGCCGCCGTGCTGCGCGTCGGGCTGGCCGAACGTGCCGGGCAGCCGGCCGATCCCCTCTTCCCTACACAGACCGGCAGGATGATCAGCCGCGACGCTCTCGAGCACCGGCTCGCGAGGTATGTCGAAATCGCTGCCAGAAACTGTCCGTCGCTGCAGCGGAAAAGGGTCAAACTGCACACCTTGCGTCATACCGCGGCAATGCGACTGCTGCGTGCCGGCGTCGACACCTCGGTGATCGCGCTGTGGCTTGGCCACGAACAGATCGAGACCACCCACATCTACTTGCACGCCGATCTGGAACTTAAAGAACGCACCCTGGCGAAAACCACGCCGGCCAACACGGCGCCAGGACGCTACAGACCGCCCGACAAGCTTCTCGCTTTCCTCGAGGCGCTCTGATTATGCCGACCCCATCGCAGCGATCACCGCCTCCGAAGCCGACATCCACCCCCAAGGTCGGCATAATCCGGACATCGGCATAATGGACCTTATGCCGACGTCGGCATAACGTGCATTTTATGCGCAACGTGCTGGCGCATGCCGGCAAGAGCGGCGCCGGGTCGTCTCGGCCTTCATCGCCACCGCGTTTGCCCAGTAGACGGCCGAGGCCGCAAGCGTGCAATGGCGCGCCGTTGCCGATCAGATCCGGCCGAAGGTACCGAAGCTCGCCGCCATCATGGATGAAGCCGAACACGATGTCCTCGCCTACATGACCTTTCCGAACGAGCACCGCGTCAAGCTTCACTCGATCAACCCGATCGAGCGGCTCAACGGCGAGATCAAGCGGAGGACGGAGGTCGTCGGCATCTTTCCCAATGACGATGCCATTGTCCGCCTCGTCGGCGCCCTGCTGCTTGAACAGAATGATGAATGGGCCGTGCAGCGGGCGCGCCACATGACCCTTGAGACCATCAGTCAGAAGAGCGATGATCCGCTCATCAGCCTGCCGGCAGTGGCGCGCTGATCATTCCGGCCCACGCCGGAGAGCACGGAGATCAAGGCCGTCAGCTACACCACGTCCGTGGACACGATCCTTCTGTATCGGGATATTAGTCAAACCTAGCACCAGAATATAAGATGGTTTTGCGGTGTCGTTGTCGCCGAGCGTTCGCTACAACTTCGCAACAGCTACATGCAAACGGATCCGTTGCGCGATGCCCAATTCATACTTACCAAGACCTTGATGCACACGTTCCGTTCCGCTGGCGTCTCTCCTGCTCTCAATTGCCCATGTTCGGTGACCGGCCTTTGCTCGGTTTCTGCCACGGCCAGTCGAAGGCTAGGCCAGGCGCTTGGTGCCCCGTAAGATAGAAAGCGAGTCTTTCTAACCAAATTGGATTGTCATTGGGCAAAGGCCTTGCCCAGCGCCGAAATAGCAGCGGGCGTTCACGAAGCATGGCTGAGGGCTGCCACGGGGCCTGACTTGAAGGCGCCCATCCGACCCTGCTTTCTTTGAGGCGGTTCGGGGGAGAGTTTTGGGCCAGGACCGACGTGTTGTGGGGTCGCGACTACTCCGGCGCTGACTGCAAACTGTCCGCCACCTCAGTCTGGCGGTGGAGTCCGTTCGGTGATTTGCCGAAGGCCTTTGAAATGGCTTGAGCCAAAACTTTGCAGTTTCCCGGGTTCGCCACCATGCTCTCGTGACCGCCTGGAACCGGCACGGTATGAATGGCCGACGCATCCAAAACCCGGTCCCATCCCCGCATTGGCGACGTTGCGTATTGGTCTGTGGAGTTCTTGGCGCGTTCCCTTCGGGGAAGGTTAGTTTCAGTGGCATAAAACTGGTGTATTGTTACCGGCAAGGATGGAGGTTCATACCCCTGCAGCGCTACATGAAACCGAGCAATTTTTTTATAAATCACCGCATCGTTTTGCAGATCACGATTTAACGGGATCGCTCCGATTTGCTGCGCTTTCTCGAGCAGCTGGGCGATCGAGCTTTGTTCAGCGAAACGTTCGAGCTCTGCAAAGCGCTCGTCGTCCAAGCATTCGAGGCTTTCCAGAACCAGTTCGTTGGCGATTTGGTTGGATGACATGGTCGAGCCATTTGCAGGTAGCGCAACATCGATGAAGGCCAAGAACGAGACAGCTTCGCCTAACCTCCACAGGTGCGACGCAATTGCGTAGGCCAATATTCCGCCTGAAGAATACGCTGCGAGGCGATACGGCCCCGTCGGCTGGATTTCTTTCATCACCCCGATCGCCTGCGAGGCCATTTCTTCAAGAGTCGGGGAACACAATTCATTGAAATCCGGCCATGGTACCGCATAGACGGGACAGTCTATGTCCATTTCGCTTGCCAGCTTGACGGCGTAGGAACAATCGCCCCTCCCCGTCGGAAGAAAAAAGAGCGGCGGTTGCGATCCCGTCGCACGAATGGGGATCACTCCTGAATTGCTCGGCTGTGGTCCCAAATTGCGCTTCAACGCCAGATCCTTCAGAATGGGTGTCCGGAACAGATCGCTGGCGCTGAATTGCAGCCCAAGATTTGAGGCCCCACTCAGCAGCCGCACCGCCAGCAGCGAATGGCCGCCGAGCTCGAAGAAGTGGTCGTGGCGGCCGACCCGATCGAGCCCCAGAAGCTCG